>NZ_JBJHAQ010000041.1:0-33817 GCF_054051115.1 Modestobacter sp. SYSU DS0904
GCACTCTCGATATCAATCAACCAAAGGAATCCCCGACCCGATCACCGAAGCAACCAGGCCAAAAGGGGGTTTAACTATATGGCACTGACTTTCAGCACGCTGTTGAGTTCTCAAGGAGCGGACGCGCGGCGAACCAGACCCTCTCAGGTCGTCGTCTCCGGCTTGTTGTCTCGCTTCGGCGCCCGGTCCCGGCCTCGCGGTCGTTCCCGGCGCAGAAAGAAAGTTACGTGGCTGCGGGGGACGTGTCAAACCCGGGTCGGGTGACGCGCGCCACCTGCTCGGAACGTCGCCGTCACCTGGCGTTCACACCCCGCCGGCAGCAGCGTCACCCCGCCGGATCCGCCCAGGTCATCCGGCCGCGGGGCAGCGGACCCCCGCGATGGAGCGCTTGCCCTTGCGGAGCACCAACCAGCCACCGGGGAGCCAGTCACCGGCCGCGGGGACGGCGTCGGCGTCGGTGACCCGGACGTTGTTGACGTAGGCCCCACCCTCCTTGACGGTGCGACGCGCGTCGGACAGCGAGGAGGCCAGGCCCGCCTGCTGCAGCAACGTGGCGACCGGGAGTGCCGGGTCGTCGACCTCGACCGCCCCGGCCTCGGTGAGCGCGGCGGCCAGCGTCTGCGGGTCGAGCTCGGTCAGCTCCGCCCGGCCGAACAGCGCCCGGCCGGCGGCCTCGGCCTGGGCCAGCTCCCGCGGACCGTGCACCAGACGGGTGAGCTCCTCGGCCAGCGCCCGCTGCGGTGCGCGGGACGCCGGCCGTTCCTCCGACTCGGCGATCAGGGCGGCCACCTCCTCGGCAGGGCGCTCGGAGAAGAGCGGGAGCCAGGCCCGTGCGTCGACGTCCTCCGCGTTCAGCCAGAACTGGAAGAACGCGTAGGGCGACGTCAGCGTCGGGTCGAGCCAGACGGCTCCCCCCTCGCTCTTGCCGAACTTCTGGCCGTCGGACTTGGTCACCAGCGGGGTGGTGAGCGCGTGGCCCGTCACGCCCTCGACGCGCCGCAGCAGGTCGATGCCGGCGGTGAGGTTGCCCCACTGGTCGGAGCCACCGCTCTGCAGCGTCACCCCGTGCCGGCGGAACAGCTCCAGGTAGTCGTTGGCCTGGAGGAGCTGGTAGCTGAACTCGGTGAAGCTGATCCCGGCCTCGCTGTTGAGCCGGGCCGAGACCGCCTCCTTGGCCAGCATCCGACCGACCCGGAAGTGCTTGCCGATGTCCCGGAGGAAGTCCAGGGCCGACAGCTGACCGGTCCACTCCAGGTTGTCGACGTAGACCGGCCGCCGCAGCGACGGGTCGGCCTCGACGGGCTGGTCGAGGAAGGGCGCCACCTGGGTCCGGATCCGGTGCACCCAGTCGGCCACCGTCGTCCGGTCGTTGAGCTGGCGTTCGGCGGTCATCCGCGGGTCACCGATCAGGCCGGTCGCCCCGCCGACCAGGACCACCGGCTGGTGCCCGGCACGCTGCAGGGCGCGCAGCACCATGAACTGGAGCAGGTGGCCGACGTGCAGGCTCGCCGCCGTCGGGTCGAAGCCGCAGTAGTAGGTGACCGGCCCGTCGGAGAGGTGCCTGCGCAGCGCCTCCTCGTCGGTGCTCTGGGCGATCAGCCCACGGCGGTTCAGCTCGTCGATCACATCGGTCACGGGTCCGATCCTGCCTGATCAGTCCCGCCGGCCGGTTCGGCGGCGCGGCTTGCCACCCGGCCGGAAGACGCTCACCGAGGGCGCGTCGGTCTCCCAGAACCGCCAGGGCAGCTCGGTCGCCACGCTGATCCCGACCCGCGGACCGGCGGAGACGGCACCGGGCTCGCTCCCGTGGTGCAGGCGCACCCGGGACGCCGGGTCGAGGAGGTCGGCACCCCGGTCGTCCGGACCGATGGCCAGCGCCTGGGTCAGCCGGGCAGGACCGCGGGCGAGGTCCCGGACCACCTTCGCGGCCGGTCGGCGGTTCCGGGCGAGGGACTCCCCCAGCACCACCTCGCCCGCGCGCATCAGCACCGCTGAGCCGCGGCCCTCCGGGCCGACGACGACGTTGGCGCACCAGTGCACGCCGTAGCTGAAGTAGACGTACAGCCGCCCGGGCGGACCGAACATGATCTCGGCCCGCGGGGTGGGCCCTCGGTGTGCGTGCGAGGCCGGGTCCTCCCCCTGCCCCGAGTACGCCTCGACCTCGGTGAGCCGGAGGCCGACCCGTCCCTCCGGCCGGTCGGTGACCACCCAGCAACCCAGCAGGGCCCGGGCGACGTCGTCGACCGGCCCGAGCAGCTCGTCGGCGGTGAGCAGCGGCCCGGGCTCGGCGGGAGGTGCGCCACCGGTCAGAGGGCCGCCGCCACCGGTGAGGAGGTCGCCCAGTCGGCGTGCTGCCGGGCCTGCTCCGCCAGCGAGGTGAGCTGCTCGGCCACCCGTGCGGGGGCGGTGCCCCCGCGGGCCTTCCGGGCAGCGAGCGCACCGGGGACGGAGAGGACCGCGCGGACCTCGGGGGTGAGCCGCTCGTCGATGCCGGCGAGCTGGTCGTCGTCGAGCTGGTCCAGCTCGAGGCCGGCCTCCTCGCAGAAGGCGACCATCGCACCGCTGATCTCGTGCGCGGACCGGAACGGCACGCCCTGGCGCACCAGCCACTCGGCGACGTCGGTGGCCAGCGCGAACCCCTGGGGAGCTGCGGCCTCCAGCACCTCGGGCCGCAGCGTCAGGGTGTCGATCATGCCGGTGACCGCGGGCAGCAGCAGGAGCAGCTGCTCCATGGAGTCGAAGACCGGCTCCTTGTCCTCCTGCAGGTCGCGGTCGTAGGCGAGCGGGAGGCCCTTGAGCATGGTCAGCAGGCCGGTCAGGTTGCCCACGAAGCGCCCGGACTTCCCGCGGGCCAGCTCGGCGATGTCGGGGTTCTTCTTCTGCGGCATGATCGACGACCCGGTCGCCCAGGCGTCGTCGAGGCGGGCCCAGCCGAACTCGGTCGACGTCCAGAGCACGACCTCCTCCCCCAGCCGGGACAGGTGCACCCCGATCAGCGCGGCGGCGAAGGCGAACTCCGCGGCGAAGTCGCGGTCGCTCACCCCGTCGATCGAGTTGTCCGACGCGCGGTCGAAGCCGAGCTCGGCGGCGACGGCGTCGGGGTCCAGCGGCAGGGAGGAGCCGGCCAGCGCGCCGGAACCGTAGGGGCTCACCGCGGTGCGCCGGTCCCAGTCGCGCAGCCGGTCGACGTCGCGGGTGAACGCGTGCGCGTGGGCCAGCAGCTGGTGGGCGAAGAGCACCGGCTGGGCGTGCTGCAGGTGGGTCATGCCCGGCGCCGCGACGTCGCGGTAGCGGTCGGCCAGCCCCACCAGGGCGTACTCAAGGGCGGACAGCTCGCCGACCAGCGCCCGGACCTGGTGGCGCAGGTAGAGCCGCAGGTCGGTGGCGATCTGGTCGTTCCGGCTGCGCCCGGCGCGCAGCTTGCCCCCGAGCTCCCCGAGCTTCTCGGTGAGTCCGCGTTCGAGCGCCTCGTGGACGTCCTCGTCGGCCTCGATGGCGGTGAACGTGCCGTCGGCCACCTCGGCCGACAGCTCGGTGAGCGCGCCGATCATGCGGGGCAGCTCGTCGTCGGTCAGCAGCCCGGCGCGGTGCAGCACCCGGGCGTGCGCCCGGGAGCCGGCCAGGTCGAAGGGGGCCAGCTGCCAGTCGAAGTGGGTGGACTTCGACAGGGCAGCCATCGCCGCGGAGGGACCACCGCCGAAGCGGCCACCCCACAGCCGGGTCTGGTTGGCCGCGGTCGCTGCCGGGTCGGTCACTGCACGCTCTCTTCCACGTCGTCGATGCTGTCGGACGCCGGGTCCGGGTGGGCGGTGGGGGCCCGACCGGCCAGGGCGCGCAGCCGCTCGGCCAGCGCCGCCCCGCCGTCGGGGTGCCGGGAGACGACCATCAGGGTGTCGTCGCCGGCGATCGTGCCCAACACGTCGGGCAGGCCGACCTTGTCCAGGCCGGAGGCGAGGAACTGGGCTGCTCCCGGTGGGGTGCGCAGGACCGCCAGGTTGGCGCTCCCCTCCGCACTGGTGAGCAGCTCGGCCAGCAGCCGGGTGAGCCGGGCGGGCGCGGCCTGGGCGGGGCGCATGGGGGCGTTCTCCGGCGGCAGCACGTAGGACGCCGGGGCCCCGTCGGACCCGCGCAGCTTCACCGCGCCGAGCTCCTCCAGGTCCCGCGACAGCGTCGCCTGGGTGACCTCGACCCCGGACTCGGCCAGCAACTTGGCCAGGTGCGTCTGGGAGGTGACCGGGCCGGCGTTGATCAGCTCGGCGATGCGGGCGTGCCGCGCCGACCGGTTCAGCGCGCTGGTCACCGTCGTCGCCTCACGCGCGCTCCTCCGGCGGGCACGAGCGGTGCAGCCTGCCGAGGTGGGTGGTGGCGACCGGCGTCATGCGCTCTTCTCCAGCAGCCAGAGCAGCAGGGCCTTCTGCGCGTGCAGCCGGTTCTCCGCCTCGTCCCAGACGGCGCTCCGCGGCCCGTCGATGACCGCGGCGGCGATCTCCTTGCCGCGGTAGGCCGGCAGGCAGTGCAGGACGACGGCGTCGTCGGCGGCGCGGCCCAGCGCCGTCTCGTCGAGTGCGTAGGGCTCGAACGGCGCGATCCGTGCGGCGTACTCCGCCTCCTGCCCCATCGAGACCCAGGAGTCGGTGGCCAGCACGTCGGCGCCGTCGGCCGCGGCGACCGGGTCCGCGGTCCACCGCACCGAGCCGCCGGTCTCCGCCGCGACCTCCGCCGCCCGCTCGAGCACGGCGAGATCGGGCTGGAAGCCCTCCGGCGAGCCGATCCGGACGTGCATGCCGGCCAGGGCACCGCCGAGCAGGTAGGAGTGCGCCATGTTGTTGGCGCCGTCGCCCAGGAAGCTGAGGGTCAGGCCGGCGGTCCGGCCCTTGCGCTCGATGACGGTCTGCAGGTCGGCCAGGACCTGGCAGGGGTGGTACCGGTCGGTGAGGGCGTTGACCACCGGCACCCGGCTGACCGCGGCCATCGCGTCCATCCGCTGCTGACCGGAGGTGCGCCACACGATGGCCGCGACCTGCCGGTCGAGGACGCGGGTGGTGTCCTCCACCGGCTCGCCCCGGCCCAGTTGGCTGGTGCTGGAGTCGATGACCAGCGGCTGCCCGCCGAGCTCGGTGATGCCGACGGAGAAGCTGACCCGGGTGCGGGTGGAGGGCTTGTCGAACAGCACCGCCACGGTCGCCGGCGCCCCGTTGGGGGCGCGCAGCGGGGTCGGCGCCGCCGCGGTGTGCCGGCCGGCCTTGAGCCGGCCGGCGAGCGCGAGGACCTCGGCCTGCTCGGCGGGGGTGAGGTCATCGTCCTTGGTGAAGTGCCGGATCACTGCCCGGTCTCCTGGAGCGCTGCGTCCAGCGCGGCCGGTAGGGCGGTGACGAACGCGTCGAGCTGGGCGTCGGTGACGACCAGCGGCGGGGCGAGCCGCAAGGTGTCGGGCGCGACCGCGTTGGTGAGGAACCCGGCGGTCCGCAGCTCCGCCTCCACCGCAGCGGCGACCGGAGCGGTGAGGACCACGCCGAGCAGCGCGCCCCTCCCCCGGACCCCGGCGATGCCAGGGTGACCGAGCGCCTCGACCGCGGCGGCGACCCGGTGCTCGATCTCCTTGGCGCGCTCCAGCAGCCCCTCGTCGCGGATGGTGTCCAGCACCGCCAGCGCGGCGGCCGCGGCGATCGGGTTGCCGCCGAAGGTGGACCCGTGCGACCCGGCCGTCATCAGGTCGGCGGCTGCGCCGAAGGCCAGCACCGCGCCCAGCGGGAGCCCGCCGCCCAGCGCCTTGGCCAGGGTGATCACGTCGGGCTGGAGGCCGTCGGCCTGGGAGGCGAACCAGTGGCCGGTGCGTCCGGTGCCGGTCTGCACCTCGTCGACGCCGAACAGCGCGCCGGCATCAGCGGCCGCGGCGGCGGCGGCGGTCAGGTACCCGGCCGGTGCCGGCAGCACGCCGCCCTCGCCCAGCACCGGCTCGAGCAGCACCATCGCCGTCCGGTCACCCACAGCCGCCCGCAGGGCGTCGGGGTCGCCGTAGGGCACGTGCTGCACGCCGCCGGGCAGCGGCGCGAAGGCCGCGGCCTTCGCCGGCTGGCCGGTGAGCGCCAGCGCGCCCATGGTGCGGCCGTGGAAGGAGCCCAGCGCGGTGACCACCTCGGACCGGCCGGTCAGCCGGCTGATCTTGAAGGCGGCCTCGTTGGCCTCGGCGCCGGAGTTGCAGAAGAAGACCCGGCCCGGCCGCCCGTCCAGCTCCAGCAGCCGCTCGGCCAGCAGGACGCCGGGCTCGTGCATGGCCAGGTTGGAGACGTGGCCCAGCAGCTGCGCCTGCGCGGTGATCGCGTGCACGACCGCCGGGTGGGCGTGGCCGAGGATCGTCGTCGCGATGCCGCCGAGCAGGTCGGTGTACTCGCGCCCGTCGACGTCCCAGACGGTCGCACCCGCACCGCGGGCCAGCGCCACCGGCGGCGTCTTGTAGTTGCTCATCATCACCGCCGACCAGCGGGTGGCCAGCTCCTCGGTGTGCGTCATGGTGCGGTCACTCCCTCCGGTGTCGGTGATGCGGTGTCGGTCCCGGCCGGGACGACCATCGTCCCGGTGCCCTCGGTGGTGAAGGTCTCCAGCAGCAGGGCGTGCGGCAGCCGACCGTCGATGACGGTCGCCCGCCGCACCCCGCCCTCGACCGCCCGCAGGCAGGCGGCCATCTTCGGGATCATCCCGGCGTCCAGGGTCGGGAGGATCTCGGCCAGCTCGGTCGCGTCGATCTTCTGGACCAGCGAGTCGCGGTCGGGCCAGTTGGCGTAGAGCCCCTCGACGTCGGTCAGCACGACCAGCTTGACCGCGCCCAGGGCGACCGCGAGCGCGGCGGCGGCGGTGTCGGCGTTGACGTTGTGCACCTGGCCGTGGGCGTCCGGGGCGACGGTGGCCACGACCGGGATGTGCCCGGCCTCGAGCAGCGCGGTCACCGGGGCGGGATCGACCGCGACGACGTCGCCGACCAGGCCGACGTCCACCGGCTGGCCGGCGACCACCGCGTGCGTGCGCTCGGCGGTGAACAGCCCGCCGTCCTCGCCGGAGAGCCCGACGGCCAGCGGCCCGTAGGAGTTGATCAGGCCGACCACCTCGGGGCCCACCTGGCCGGTCAGCACCATCCGGACGACGTCGATCGTCTCCTCGGTGGTGACCCGCAGCCCACCGCGGAACTCGCTGGCGATGCCCAGCCGGTTGAGCATCCCGTTGATCTGCGGACCGCCGCCGTGCACGACGACCGGCAGGATGCCGCAGGTCCGCAGGAACACCATGTCCTCGGCGAAGGCGCGCCGGCACTGCTCGTCGACCATGGCGTGGCCGCCGAACTTCACCACCACGACGCGGCCGTGGAACTCGCGCAGCCAGGGCAGCGCACCGGTGAGGACGGCGACCTTGCGGGCATCGCCCTCGGGGTCGTGGGTGCGCATGACCCGGGGTGTGCCCACCGAACGCCGGGCCGGCGGGGTGGCGAGGTCGGGGGCGACGTCGGGCGGCGTGGGGTCCTGCGCCGGGCTGTCGCTGCTGGTCGGGTCAGTGGTCATGTCGAGTAGGCCGAGTTCTCGTGGACGTAGGCGAGGGACAGGTCGTTGGTCCAGATCGTGGCCTGCTCGGTGCCGGCCCGCAGGTCGACGTCGATGGTGATCGCCCGGCCGGACAGGTCGACGCCCTCGCGCGGGTCGCCGATCGACCCGCTGCGGCAGACCGTGACGCCGTTGATCGTCACGTCCACCTGGTCGGGATCGAACGCAGCGTCGGTGGTGCCGATCGCGGCCAGCACCCGGCCCCAGTTCGGGTCGTTGCCGAACAGCGCGGTCTTGAGCAGGTTGTTCCGGGCGCAGGCCCGGCCGGCGGTCACCGCGTCGGCGACGCTGGCGGCGTTGCGGACGGTGATCGCGATGTCCTTGGTCGAGCCCTCGGCGTCGGCGAGCAGCTGCATCGCCAGGTCGGTGGCGGCCGCGGTGAGCGCGGCGGTGAACTCCGCCGCGCTGGGGGTGACCCCGCTGGCGCCGTTGGCCAGCACGATCACCGTGTCGTTGGTGGACAGGCAGCCGTCGGAGTCGACCCGCTCGACGCTGACGCTGGTCGCCGCCTTCAGCGCCGGCTGGAGCACCTCGACCGGCACCACCGCGTCGGTGGTGAGGACGACGAGCATCGTGGCCAGCGAGGGGGCGAGCATGCCCGCGCCCTTCGCCATGCCCCCGATGGTCCAGCCGTCCCCGGACTGCACCGTCGTCTTCGGCACGGAATCGGTGGTCATGATCGCCCGGGCGGCGTCGGCCCCGCCGTCCTCGGACAGCTTCCCGGCGGCCTCGGAGACCCCCGGCAGCAGCTTGTCCATCGGCAGCCGGACGCCGATCAGGCCGGTGGAGGCGACGGCGACGTCGATCGCGCCGATGCCCAGCTCGGCCGCGACGTGCTCGGCGGTGGCGTGGGTGTCGCCGAACCCCTCCGGACCGGTGCAGGCGTTGGCCCCACCGGAGTTGAGCACCACGGCCCTGGTCCGGCCGGTGGCCAGGACCTGGCGGCTCCACTGCACCGGGGCGGCCGGGAAGCGGTTGGTGGTGAAGACGGCGGCCGCGGCGTCGTCCGGCCCGTCGTTGACGACGAGCGCCACGTCCGGGGCGCCCGACGACTTGAGCCCGGCGGCGACGCCGGCCGCGCGGAAGCCCCGGGGAATGGTGACGCTCACGGTGCGACTCCGACGAGCGGGAGACCGGTGGTTTCGGGCAGGCCCAGGGCCAGGTTGGCGCACTGCAGGGCCGCCCCACCGGTCCCCTTCGCGAGGTTGTCGACGGCGGCGATCACGACCAGCCGGCCGGCGTCGGGGTCGACGGCGAGCTGCAGCTGCACGGTGTTGGCTCCCAGGACGGCGGCGGTGGTCGGCCACTGCCCCTCGGGCAGCAGGTGCACGAACGGCTCGTCACCGTAGGCCTCCGCGTAGGCCGCCCGGGCGGCCGCCGCGTCGATCCCGGGGGCGAGGGGCGCGGAGCAGGTGGCCAGGATGCCGCGGCTCATCGGCACGAGGGTCGGGGTGAAGCTCACGCCGACGGTCCTACCGGCAGCTTGTGACAGGTTCTGGATCATCTCCGGGGTGTGCCGGTGGACGCCGCCGACGCCATAGGCGCTGGCCGAGCCCATCACCTCGCTGCCGAGCAGGTGCGGCTTGGCCGACTTGCCGGCCCCCGAGGTGCCCGATGCCGCGACCACCACGATGTCGGGTTCGACCAGGCCGGCGGCCAGCGCCGGGGCCATCGCCAGGGTCACCGAGGTCGGGTAACAGCCGGGGACGGCGATCCGCCGCGCGCCGGCCAGCTGCTCCCGCTGACCGGGCAGCTCCGGCAGCCCGTAGGGCCAGTGACCCGCGTGCTCACCGCCGTACCAGCGCACCCAGGCCGCCGGGTCGTTCAGCCGGTGGTCGGCACCGCAGTCGATGACCAGGACGTCGTCGGGCAGCTGCGCGGCGATGGCCGCGGACTCCCCGTGCGGCAGCGCCAGGACGACGACGTCGTAGCCGGCCAGGGCGCCCGCGTCGCTGGGCTGCACCACCAGGTCGGCGTACGGCAGGAGGTGCGGCTGCAGCTCACCCAGGCGCCGACCGGCGCTCGAGTTGGCATGCACCCCGGTCAGCCGGAGCTGCGGGTGCCCGGCCAGCAACCGGCACACCTCACCTCCGGCGTACCCGGTGGCGCCGGTGACCCCGACCGTCCACGTCTGTCCAGTGCTCACGATGCATGAACATACACGGTCGTGCATGGATGTGCGCCCCGACCCCGGACACTGGGACGCACAGCTGGTGCCCAGGTCGCGCGTCGCGTTCTGTCAGACCCCCGCTGCACAGTGCACGGCAACCGGCCATCGCGGCCGGTCAGCGGGAGGATGACGACGATGACGCAGACCCAGACCCAGACCCGGACCCGGACCCCCACCCAGACGCAGCCGGCGACCGGCGGCATCGACCTCGTCGAGGAGGGTGGCGTGCCGGTGCTCCGGCTGCACGGCGAGGTCGACTCGCTCGTCGTCGAGGCCTGGGACGCCGTCGCTGCCGCGCCGGGCTCTCGGCCCGCGCAGGCGGTCGATCTGTCCCGCGCGACGTTCCTGGACTGCCGGGGGCTGCGGCTGCTGGTGCGCGAGACCGCGGCGGCCCGCCGCGCCGGGCTGCTCCCGGAGCTGCGCCGCCCCTCCTCCACCGTGCGCCGGCTCGTCGAGGCGACCGGGGTGGCTCCGCTGTTCACCCAGGTGGGCTGAGCCCTCCCCCTGCCGACGACGACAGCGATGAGTTCCGCCGGCCGGGCCGGTCTCACCGGGCATGACCCAGATGCAGGCTCCGGCCACCACCCTCACCCAGCTCGCCGTCACGATGTTCACCGTCGCCGACCAGGACGCCGCGCTGGCCTTCTACACCGACGTGCTCGGCTTCGAGGTGCGCGGCGACCAGCGCTTCGGCGAGCACGGCGAGGACCGCTGGCTGGAGGTGGCGCCGCCCGGATCGGCCGCGCGGCTGGCGCTCAACCCGCCGATGGGCGGCAGCCCCGGGGGTGGGGCGGTCGGCGTGGAGTCGACCGACGTGCTGGCCGAGCACGCCCGGCTGGCAGCCCGGGGCGACGTGGCCGTGGGCCCGACACCGACCAGCATCCCCGGCGCTCCCCTGCTGTTCAGCGTGAACGACCCGGACGGCAACACCGTGTGGATCGTCGAGGCGGAGCCGGCCGGCTGACCCGGACGGCCCGGCGCGGCTGTGCACCGTCGCTCAGGTGCGCAGCCGCTCCGGGCTGTCTCCCCGCCGGTCGACCCAGGACACCATCGCGGCGACCAGCAGGAGCAGCGCCGGCACCAGGAACAGCAGCCCGATGCCCAGCCCGGTGATCAGCGACCAGCCCAGGGCGACCACCCCGAGCAGGGCGGTCAGCAGCGGAGCCGTCGTCGTGCCGCGGGCGCGTTCGGCCCACAGCGCGCCGGCCGTGCAGAGCAGCGGCAGCCCGAACAGCGCCACGGTGAACCAGCCGCTGTCCGCCCAGGCCGCGCGGGCGTACCAGCCCGTGCCGCCGAGCAGGAGCACCAGGGCGAGGACCAGGAGCCAGCGGGCTCCCGGGGAGGGCACGGCCATCTCGCTCCTCCCCCCTGCGCTCGGGCGTTCGACTGCCGCGGACGTTCGCACGGGGTGCCCGCCCGGTCAACCACGCCCGGTCGACCACACCCGGTCAACCACACCCGGTCAACCACACCCAGGCGTCAGCCGATCGGGTCGCCGTCCCCGTACGGACGCAGTCGCAACTGGCGGGCGGTGCCCTCCGGCGTCGTGGCGCGCAGCGCGTCGAGATCGTCGGCCCCGGCCCGGAAGAAGCGTCCGCTCCACTGGTCGAGCTCCCCGGCGGCGATCGCGACGGTCAGCGCGACGACGTCCTCGGGCCGGGTCCACTCGGTGCGCCCGGCGTGCATCGGCATCGCCCGGGTCATCTCCGTGTCGATGACCCCCGGTGCCAGGTCGAAGGCCCGCACCCCGTGTGCGGCACCGGCCAGGTCGATCGCCTCGGTGAGCCGCATCTGGGCGGTCTTGCCGGCCGAGTAGGCGCTGTAGACGTCGCTCCCCCGGGTGCCCAGGCCGCTGGCCAGCCCGATCACCCGGCCCCCACCGGCGCCGATCATGCCCGGCACGACGGCACGGGAGACCAGGAACGGCCCGCGGACCTGGCTCTCCACCACCTGCCACCACTGCTCCGGGTCGGCTTCCCACAGCGGCACCTCGGCGGCGTCGATCAGCCCGGCGTTGTTGACCAGCAGGGTGACCGGGCCCAGCTCCGCGGTCACCCGGGCGACCGCCGCCTCCACCGCCGCCCGGTCGGTGACGTCGGCCGGCACGGCCAGCGTGCGGGCGCCGGTGGCCGCAGCCACCTCGTCCATCGCCGTCTGCAGCCGGTCGGCCGTTCGGGCCAGACCGGCGACCGCGGCGCCCCGGGCGGCGAGCCCCTGCGCCAGGTGCCGGCCGATGCCCGTCGACGCGCCGGTGACCAGCGCGACCGTCCCCGAGAGCCCGGCCCCGTCCAGGGGCCCGCCCTGAGCCTGCGAAGGGTGGGGAGGACGGGGTCCTTCGAGGGGTCCTTCGTCAGCCACGGAGCACCGCCCCGACCGCCTCGCCGGCCAGCGCCACCGCCCGGTCGAAGGCCGCCTTGGCCTCCTCGCCGGTCAGCGTCCGGTCCGGCGCCCGGAACGTGAAGGCGTAGGCGATCGAGCGGTGCCCCTCGGGCACCTGCGACCCGGCGTAGACGTCGAAGAGCCGCAGCTCCTCCAGCAGCTCCCCGGCGCCCGCGACCAGCGCCCGGCGGACGTCGGCCTCCGGGTGCTGCTCGGGCACCACCAGGGCGGCGTCCATGTGCACCGGCGGGAAGGTCGAGATGGTGGGCCCGACCGGCACCCCGGCGGCGGGGAGGGCGTCGGCGTCGAGCTCCATCACCGACGTGCGGGCCGGCAGCTCCAGGGCCGCGCACACCCGCGGGTGCAGCTCGCCGGCGTACCCGACGACCCGGCCGTCGACGAGCAGCTCGGCGCAGCGGCCGGGGTGCCAGGGCGCCCGCTCCCCCGCACGCACGGTGAGCTCCACCCCGGCGGCCTCGGCGACGGTGCGGGCGGCCTGCACGGCGTCGGCCCACCCGGCCGGGCGGCCCGGCCCCCACCAGCCGCGCGGTTCGCGCTGACCGGTGAGCGCGACCCCGACGTGCCAGGGCTGCTCCGGCACCGCGCCGAGCAGCGCGGCCAGGGTCGCGTCGTCCGGTCGGGCGTCGACGCCGGGCACCGGCGCGGCGCCGGCCAGCCCGCCGGGGAACACCGCGCCGTGCTCGAACACCGACAGGTCGCGCTGACCCCGGGCGATGTTGCGCGCCAGGGTGGCCAGCAGGCCCGGCAGCAGCGTGGTGCGCAGCGCCGGGGCCTCCTCCGACAGCGGGTTGCGCAGCGTGATCAGCGTCCGGCGCGCGTCGTCGTCGGGCAGTCCGAGCGCGTCGAGCTGGGTGGGGCCGACGAACGGGTAGGACGGCGCCTCGACGTAACCGGCGTCGGCCAGCGCCCGGCCGATGCTGCGCCGCCGGCGCTGCCGCTCGGTCAGGCCGCGCCCGGGCGGAGCGGTGGGCAGCACGGAGGGGATCTCGTCGAACCCGACGGAGCGGACCACCTCCTCGACCAGGTCGGCCGGGTCGGTGAGGTCCGCGCGCCAGGACGGCGGCGTCACCTGCAGCTGCTCGCCGTCGCCCTCGACGGTGGCACCGATGGCCTGCAGCACCTCGACGACCTGCGACGGCGGGTACGCCACGCCGGCGATCCGGCCGGGCAGACCGGCGTCCAGGGCGATCACCGGGCGCGGTGCCCGGGTGTCCAGGTCGACGGGCGCGCCGACGACGGTGGCGCCCCCGTGCTGGGCGAGCAGGCCGGCGGCGCGGGCCAGCGCGACGACGGTGACGTCGGGGTCGGTGCCCCGCTCGAAGCGCTTGGCGGCCTCGCTCGGCAGCTTGTGCCGGCGGACCCCGCGCCCGATGCCGGTGGGCTCCCAGTGCGCGGCCTCCAGGAGCACCGCGTCCGTGGTGCCGCCGATCTCGGTGGAGGCACCGCCCATCACCCCGGCCAGCCCGATCGGGCCCGAGGCGTCGGCGATGAGCAGGTCGTCGTCGGTGAGCGCCCGGTCGACGCCGTCCAGCGTGATGAGCCGCTCCCCGGCCCGCGCCCGGCGGACGGTGATCGGGCCGGTGACCGTCTCCCGGTCGAAGGCGTGCATCGGCTGGCCGAGCTCGAGCATCACGTAGTTGGTGACGTCGACGGCCAGCGAGATGCTGCGGACGCCGCACTGGGCCAGCCGGCGGCGCAGCGCCCACGGGCTCGGCGCGGTCGGGTCCAGCCCCGCCATGGCCAGCATGGAGAACCGGTCGCAGCGTGCGGGGTCGGCGACGGTGACCTGCCAGGCCGGGTCGCCGGACCAGACCGGCGGGGTCAGCGCCGCGGGGTCGCGCCACTCGACGCCGAGCGCGCCGGCCAGGTCGCGGGCGATGCCGCGCAGGCTCATCGCGTACCCGCGGTCCGGGGTGACCTCGAGGTCGAACACGACGTCGTCCAGGCCGAGGAGGTCGTGCGCCGGGGCACCCGGCTCGAAGCCGTCGCGCCCGAGCACCAGGATGCCCGCGTGGTCCTCGCCGATGCCCAGCTCGCGGACCGAGCAGATCATCCCGTCGGAGACGTGGTCGTAGGTCTTCCGGGCCGCGATCGCGAAGTCGCCGGGGAGCACCGCACCGGGCAGCGCCGCGACGACCAGGTCACCGAGGGCGAAGTTGCGCGCGCCGCAGACGATGCCTCGGGGGGTCTCCTCCCCCACGTCGACCTGGCAGTACCGGATCGGCTTCTTGAAGCCGGTGAGCTCCTCGATCTCCAGCACCCGGCCCACCACGAGCGGGCCGGTGGTGACCGGCGGGCGCAGCACGTCCTCGACCTCGAAGCCGAGCCGGACGAACGCCTCGTCCAGCGCCTCGACCGTCGTCCCGGCCGGGATGTCGACGTGCTCGGTCAGCCAGCTGACGGGGACCTTCATGCCTGCACTCCGAACGCAGAGGTGAACCGGACGTCGCCCTCGACGATGTCGTGCATGTCGCCGACGCCGGAGCGGAACTGCAGGGCCCGCTCGATGCCCATGCCGAAGGCGAAGCCGGTGTACTCGTCGGGGTCGATCCCGCAGGCGCGCAGCACCCGGGGGTTCACCATCCCGCAGCCGCCCCACTCGACCCAGCGCGGGCCGTCCCGGTGCTCGGGGAACCACACGTCGAACTCCGCCGAGGGCTCGGTGAACGGGAAGAAGTGCGGCCGCCAGCGGGTCTGCGCGTCGGGGCCGAAGAGCACCCGGGCCAGGTGGTCCAGCGTGCCCCGCAGGTGCGCCATGGTCAGCCCGCGGTCGACCGTCAGCCCCTCGACCTGGTGGAAGACCGGGGTGTGCGTCGCGTCCAGCTCATCCGTGCGGTAGACCCGCCCCGGGGCGACGACGTAGATCGGCGGCGTGCGCTCCAGCATGGTGCGGGCCTGCACCGGGCTGGTGTGGGTGCGCAGCACCAGGCCCGAGTCCTCGGGCGCGACGAAGAAGGTGTCGGCGAGCGAGCGGGCCGGGTGGTCCGGACCGGTGTTGAGCGCGTCGAAGTTCAGCCACTCCGCCTCGAGCTCCGGGCCCTCGGCGACCTCGTAGCCCATCCCGACGAAGACGTCGGCGATCCGCTCGGTGAGCGTGGTCAGCGGGTGCCGGGCGCCCCGCGGGGTGCGGTCCCAGGGCAGCGTGACGTCGACCCGCTCCTCGGCGAGCACCCGCTCGTCCCGCTCGGCCTCCAGCACCGCCAGCCGTTCCTCGTAGGCGGCGGTGACCGCGGCGCGCGCGGCGTTCACCCGCTTGCCGGCGTCGGAGCGGGCGGCCGGTGGCAGCGCGCCGAGCTCGCGGCGGGCCAGCAGCACGGGTGCACGGTCGCCGAGGTGGGCCGGCCGGACGGCGGCCAGCGCCTCCAGGTCACCGGCCCCGGCGAACGCCTCGGCGGCCGCCTGCACGGCGGCGTCGAGGGCCTCCGCGCTCAGCGCGGCGACCTGCTTGGGGTCGTAGGGGTCGTTGGCGCCAGACACGGGACGCCATTCTGCCCGGCCCGGGGCGAGGTCCGCGCCCGGGTTCCGCTCAGCCCTGGGCGAGCTGGGTGGCGTAGAGGCAGATCGAGGCGGCCACGGAGAGGTTCAGGCTCTCCGCCCGGCCGCGCATCGGCACCCGGACCCGCGCGTCGGCGAGCGCGCCCAGCGCCGGGTCCAGGCCGCGCGCCTCGTTGCCGAACAGCCACAGCACCGGGGCGGCGAGCAGCCCCTCGCCGGCGGCGGCGTCCAGGGGCACCTCTCCCCCGCCGTCGGCGGCGAGCACGGTCACCCCGGCGGCCTGCACGTCGGCGACCAGCCGGTCCAGCGGTGCGCCGCGCACGACGTCGACGTGGAACAGGCTGCCGGCGCTGCTGCGCACCACCTTGCCCTGGTACGGGTCGGTGGAACCGGCGCCGAAGACCACGACACCGGCACCGCAGGCGTCGGCGGTGCGCAGCACGGTGCCGGCGTTGCCCGGGTCGTTCAGCTCGGCCAGCGCCACCGCCAGCCGCGGCGGGTGGGCCGCCAGCGTCTCGGCGGCGACGTCCCGCAGCCGGCAGACGGCGACCAGGCCCTGCGGGGTGACCGTCTCCGACAGCGACGCCGCGGCCTTCTCGGTGACCAGCCGGACCGGCACCCGGGTGCTCGCCAGCAGGTCCCGGTGCGCCGTCGCGGCGGCCTCGGTGGCGAACACCTCCCGGACGGCGGCGGGGTCGGTGCCGGCCTCGGCCAGCGCCTCGGTGACCGCCTGCCGGCCCTCGGCCAGGAACGCCCCGGCGTCGTCCCGGCCGCTGCGGCGGGTGAGCTTGCGGGCGGCCACGACCCGCGCGGAACGCTCGGTGAGCGGGTCGGGCACGTGGTCTCCTCGAGCGGCGGGTGGGACAGCGGACGGCGCAGCGGTGGGCACAGACGACGACGCCGTCGTGAACGGGTCGGAGGACCCGCTCACGACGGCGTCGCGAGGTGCTGCGGTGCGGCGATCAGGCTGCTGCGGGAGCGCCGGTCGCCTCGGGGTTCGCGGCGAGCGCGGCCCGGGCGGACTCCACCAGCGTGGCGAACGCAGCCGGCTCGGAGACGGCGAGCTCGGCCAGGACGCGGCGGTCCAGCTCGATGCCGGCGAGCTTGAGGCCCTGCATGAACCGGTTGTAGGTCATGTCGTTCTGGCGGGCCGCGGCGTTGATCCGGGTGATCCACAGCTTGCGGAAGTCACCCTTGCGGACCTTGCGGTCGCGGTAGTTGTAGGTGGCCGAGTGGAGGATCTGCTCCTTGGCCTTGCGGTAGAGCCGCGACCGCTGGCCGCGGTAGCCGCTGGCCGCCTCGAGGGTCGTACGACGCTTCTTCTGGGCGTTGACCGCCCGCTTCACGCGTGCCACGTGAGAGCTCCTGTCTTCTGGTTACGGAGGGGGGCGGTCAGAGACCGAGCAGCTTCTTCATCCGGCCGGTGTCGGCCGGGGACAGCACTCCGGTACCGCTGATGCGGCGCTTCCGGGAGCCCGACTTGTGCTCGAACTTGTGCTGGTTGTTCGTGTGCTCGGAGACCAGCTTCCCGCTGCCCGTGACGCGGATCCGCTTCGCGGCGCCCTTGTGGGTCTTGTTCTTCGGCATCTGTAGACGTCCTGTTCGTGTCTGCCCGGCGCCGGGCAGCGGCTGCTGCCCGGCGCGGGTGCGTCGGTGTGGTGCCCGGCCGGCTCAGGCCGGGGGCGCCTGCTCCGCGGTCGCGTCGTTCGCCGCCTGCTTCTCCGCCTTCGCGGTGCGCCGCGCCGTGTCCGTCGCCGCCTGGTTCCGGTGCGGTGCGATCACCATGACCATGTTCCGGCCGTCCTGCTTGGGGTTGGACTCCACCACCCCGAGGTCGGCGACGTCGCCGGCCAGTCGCTGCAGCAGCTTGTAGCCCATCTCCGGGCGGGACTGCTCGCGACCGCGGAACATCACGGTGATCTTGACCTTGTCGCCGCCCTTGAGGAAGCGGACGACGTGGCCCTTCTTGGTCTCGTAGTCGTGCGGGTCGATCTTCAGACGCAGGCGCATCTCCTTGATGACGGTGAGCGCCTGGTTGCGCCGGGCCTCGCGGGCCTTCTGCGCGGTCTCGTACTTGAACTTGCCGTAGTCCATGAGCTTGACCACGGGCGGCCGGGCCATGGGGGCGACCTCGACCAGGTCGAGTTCGCTGTCCTGCGCCAGGCGCAGTGCCTCGCCGATCGGCACGATGCCGACCTGCTCGCCCTCGGGACCGACCAGGCGGACCTCGGGGACGCGGATACGGTCGTTGATGCGGGGCTCGGTGATGGCCTCTCCTCTGCTGCTGCGGGGAGGAGTTCGCTGGCCCACCCGGGCGCCGGACGACAAAGGGCCCCGCGAGCTGCTGCTCACGGGGCCCACTCGCCGGTCGCCACACGGTGCACCCCGGGGCGGGGGTGCCGTGCGGTTCACGCGGGACGGCAGGACCGACCTGCGTGATCCGGGGACCTGGGTGCCTGTGACGGCGCCAGGTGGGAGCGGGCTCCTCTTTGGTCTGCGGCCGGGATGCTGGATCTCGGCCACCGTGGTTCACGCGCCTCGATGTAGCGGGGGGAGGCGTACCTACCTTACAGCGTCGCCACCGGCGCCGTCATTCCCAGGGGTAGAGCAGGTCGGGAGCCGGCGTGGCGGTGCGCTCCTGGTGGGCGGCGAGCAGCGCCCGCAGCCCCCGGACAGCGGCGACCGCCCGCACCCCGTCGGTGGCCTGGACCGCGGTGACCGCGAGCTCGTCGCCGTTGGTGAGCAGCAGGCTGGCCCACGGCGAGTGCTGGTCGAACCGGACGGCCCGCACCGCGTCCCACGGCAGCTGGTGCTCGACGAGCATGTTGCGCACCCGGAGGCCCTCGGCATCGGCGTGCACCCGGGACCGGCCGAGCACCAGCACCCCGGCGCCGAGGGCGAGGCCGAGCCCCAGCATGGCCAGCTGGTCGGCGGTCTGGAAGGCGACCACCCCGGTCGAGGACTCCTTCAGCAGCGCGGCCACCACCGCCATGACCGCGACGAGCCCGGCCGCGGCCAGCGCGGTGACCAGGCGCAGCCGGCGTGGGACGGCGGTGACCGGAGCGGGCGCGGCGACGTCGGGCTCAGAGGTGTCGGGCACGGCTCCATCCTGCACCGCCGGGAGGGCCCCGCGCCGCTCCCGGCCGGCACCGGTGGGGTGCCGTGTCACACGGATGGAACACCGACCCCGCACCATGGGGGTGTGACCGAGAGCCCGCTCGACCACCACCCGCAGGACGACGCCGTGGTCGCGGAGCTGCTGCCGCTGGCCGGATACACGGTGGCGGTGACCGCGGCCCGACGCAGTGAGGAGCTCGGCGCACTGCTCGACCGCCGTGGTGCCCGGGTCGTCTACGCCCCGGCGATCCGGATCGTCCCGCTCTCCGACGACGCCGACCTGGTCGCCGCCACCCGGGAGGTGCTCGCCGCCCCGGTCGACCTGGTGGTGGCGACCACCGGCGTCGGCTTCCGCGGCTGGCTGGAGGCCGCCGAGGCCTGGGACCTGCCGCTGCGCGAGCACCTGCAGGGCTCCCGGGTCCTCGCCCGGGGCCCCAAGGCCCGGGGGGCCATCCGCGGCGCCGGGCTGGTCGACGCCTGGTCGCCGGAGTCGGAGAGCTCCGCCGAGGTGCTCTCCCACCTGCTCTCCGGCGCCGAGGGCCCGCTGCCGGGGCGCCGGATCGCCGTCCAGCTGCACGGTGACCCGCTGCCGGAGCTGGTGGCCGGCCTGGAACGGGCCGGTGCCGAGGTGGTGCGCGTCCCGGTCTACCGGTGGGTGCTGCCGGAGGACACCGCGCCCCTGCGCCGGCTGGTCACCGTGATCGCCGCGCGGGGCGTCGACGCGGTCACCTTCACCAGCGCACCGGCCGCGGCGAGCCTGCTGCAGGTGGCCGCGGACGAGGGCGTGCGGGCCGGCGTGCTCGCCGCCTTCGCCGACGCCGTCCTGGCGGTCGCGGTCGGGCCGGTCACCGCGGCTCCGCTGGAGGCCGCCGGGATCCGCTCGGTGCAACCCGCCCGCGCCCGGCTCGGCGCGCTCGCCCGCGAGGTGGTCGCCCAGCTGCCGGCCCGGCACCCGGTGCTGTCCTCCGGCCCGCACACCCTCCAGGTCCGCGGGCACGCCGCGGTGCTCGACGGCCGGCTGGTCGAGCTGCCGCCGGGGCCGATGGCGGTGCTGCGGGCACTGGCCCGGCGGCCCGGGGTCGTCGTCTCCCGCCCCGACCTGCTGGCCGAGCTGTCCGGTGGCGGCGACGCGCACGCGGTCGAGATGGCGGTGACCCGGCTGCGCGCGGCCCTCGGGGCACCGGTGGTGGAGACCGTGGTCAAGCGGGGCTACCGCCTCGCTGTCTGAAGAAGGACCCCCTTCTCCCCACCCCTCGCAGGCTCCGGGCGGGCCCCGGAAGGGGGCCGAGCTCACAGCCGGCACCTGGCCGGTGTGCGGTGACTGTTCCGCAGCGGTCACCGGACCGCGCCGGGGCGGAAACGCCCGGTTCCTAGCGTCAGCGCATCCCGTCCGCGGTGGCCCGTTCTCAGGTGCTGGGCCGCCCGTCCCGCGAGGAGCGCGATGACCCCGATCCTGTCCAAGTCCGACGCCGCCGACCTGGTGGTGGCCGCCCGGATCCGCCGTGGCCTGACCTGGGCCCAGCTCGCCGAGGAGATCGGCGCCCCGGTGGTGTGGACCACCGCCGCGCTGCTGGGGCAGCACCCGATGAGCCAGCACCAGGCCGAGCTCGCCACCAAGCTGCTGGGGCTGGACGAGACGGTCGCGGAGAGCCTGCAGCTGCAGCCCTCCCGCGGCAGCGACCCGGCACGGCTGGCCGACCCCACGATCTACCGGCTCACCGAGGCGCTGTCGGTCTACGGCCCCGCCCTCAAGGAGCTGATCCACGAGGAGTTCGGCGACGGGATCATGAGCGCGATCAACTTCCGGGTCGACATCGCCCGCCGTCCCGACCCCGACGGCGACCGGGTGGTCATCACCCTCGACGGCAAGTTCCTGGACTACCGCTGGTGACCCCGGCGCGCTGAGCGCACCCGCCTCTCCCCCGCACCCGTCCCAGCCCCGCACCTGTCCAACGAGGAGCACTGCATGTCCTACGTGGCACCCAAGGACTTCGTCACCAAGATGATCGACGCCGGCGAGGCGAAGGTCTTCATGGCCACCCGCGACACCCTGATCCGCGCCTTCATGGCCGGCGCGATCCTCGCCCTGGCCGCCGCGTTCGCCGTCACCGTCACCGTGCAGACCGGCCAGCCCCTCCTCGGCGCGCTGCTGTTCCCCGTCGGGTTCTGCCTGCTCTACCTGCTCGGGTTCGACCTGCTCACCGGCGTCTTCACGCTGGTGCCGCTCGCGTTGTTCGACAAGCGGCCCGGGGTGACCGTGCGCGGCATGCTGCGCAACTGGGGGCTGGTCTTCACCGGCAACTTCCTCGGCGCGTTCACCGTCGCCCTGATGATGGCGGTGATCTTCACCTACGGCTTCGCGATGCCCCCGAACGAGGTCGGCCAGGCCATCGGCACCATCGGCGAGGGCCGGACCGTCGGGTACGCCGAGTACGGGGCCGCCGGGATGCTGACGCTGTTCCTGCGCGGTGTGCTCTGCAACTGGATGGTCTCCACCGGCGTGGTCGCGGCGATGATGTCGACGTCGGTCTCCGGCAAGGTGATCGGGATGTGGATGCCGGTGATGGTGTTCTTCTACATGGGCTTCGAGCACTCGATCGTGAACATGTTCCTGTTCCCCTCCGGCCTGCTGCTGGGCGGGGACTTCTCGATCGGCGACTACCTGATCTGGAACGAGATCCCGACCGTCGTCGGCAACCTGGTCGGCGGGCTGGCCTTCGTCGGGCTCACCCTCTACGCCACGCACGCGCGCACCGGCGCCAGCCGCAAGCCGCTGCTGAGCAGCGACCTCCCCCCGGAGGTGGCCGTGCCGGCCGACACCACCCCCGTCGGCATGCGCTGACCCCGACCCGACCCGCGGAGGGCGGTCCACCCGACTCGGGTGGGCCGCCCTCCGTCGTTCGTCCGGACGGGGGCTCACGACCACCGGGCGGACGGCGTGCGGCACATGTTCCGCCGCGGTCACCTTCCCGCGCCTGGACGGAAACGGCCGGTTCCTAGCGTCGTCCCCGGCTCGGCGGACCAGCCGCCGATCGGCCCTGCACCCACCGGCCCTGCACCTACCGGCCCTGCACCTACCGACTCCGCACCCAGGGGATGACGCCATGACCGACACCCAGCACGACCGCGCCGGCGTCGCCGTCGCACCCGCTCCCGCGCCATCGGCCGGCAGCGGGCCGGTGGCCCGGGTCGGCGGCCGCTGGCTCGACCACTACGACCCCGAGGACCCGGCCTTCTGGGCCTCGGCGCAGGGCCGGCCGGTCGCCCGCCGGAACCTCGTCTGGTCGGTGTTCGCGGAGAACATCGGCTTCAGCGTCTGGCAGCTGTTCAGCGTCTCGACCGCGGTGCTCGCCTCGATCGGCTACGGCTTCACCAGCAACCAGCTGTTCTGGCTGGTCGCCACCGCCGGCCTGGTCGGGGCGATCATGCGGGTGCCCTACACGTTCATGCCGGCGCTGTTCGGCGGGCGCAACTGGACGGTGGTCAGCGCCGCGTTGCTGCTGCTCCCGATCACCCTGCTGGTGATCGCCGCCACCACCGACCAGCCCTACTGGTTCTGGGTGCTCACCGCGATCACCTGCGGGTTCGGCGGCGGCAACTTCGCCTCGTCGATGGCCAACATCTCCTTCTTCTACCCGGACAAGGAGAAGGGGTTCGCCCTGGGGCTGAACGCCGCCGGCGGCAACATCGGCGTGGCGATCATCCAGCTCATCGGTCCGCTGGCCGCCGGCGCGGGGGCGCTCGCCCTGGTCGGCGGGGCCACCGGCACCACCGAGGCCGGCGCGGAGCGGTACGTGCAGAACGTGGCGCTGATCTGGGTGCCGTTCGTCCTGCTGGCGATGGCCGGCGCCTGGTTCGGCATGCACAACCTCTCCGGTGCCCGGGCCAACGTCGGCGCGCAGGCCGCCATCGCCCGCCGCAAGCAGACCTGGATCATGTCCTTCCTGTACATCGGCGCCTTCGGCTCGTTCATCGGGTTCTCCGGCGCCTTCCCGCTGGTGCTGGCCAACGAGTTCGCGGCGAACACCTACCAGTACGCCTTCCTCGGGCCGCTGGTCGGCTCGCTGACCCGGCCGCTGGGCGGGCTGCTGGCCGACCGGGTGGGCGGGGCGCGGGTGACCGTGGTGACCTTCGTCGGCCAGGCGCTGGCCATCGGCGTGGCCATCGCGTTCGTGAACGCCGGCAGCTTCCCCGGGTTCCTGCTCAGCTTCCTGGTGCTCTTCGCGATCGTGGGCATGACCAACGGCTCCACCTACCGGATGATCCCGATCATCTACCGGGCCGAGGCCGCCGCCGGCAGCACCGGCGAGACCGCGGCGCAGACGATGTACCGCGCCCGGCGGGACACCGCGGCCGCGGTGGGCCTCATCTCCGCCGTCGGCGCCCTCGGCGCGGTGTTCATCCCGCGGATCATCTCCGAGTCCTACAGCGCGACCGGTGGCGTCGGGACGGCGCTCGGCGCCTTCTGCGCCTTCTACGTGGCCTGCGTCGCGGTGACCTGGTTCGTCTACCTGCGCCGCGGCACGCTGATGCAGCAGGCCGGGGTCTGACCCCCGGTGGGGCACCGGGACCGCGCCCGGTGCCCCGGGATGGGGAGACGGTCGCCGTCGGCAGTGCGCCGACGGCGCCCAACGGCCATGATCACCGCGTGAGGGACTCCCTGGACGGCGAGACGTCGCCCGCCCGGTCGCTGGTGGAGACCGGCGAACTGGTGGCCGGGTCGATGAGCCACGCCGTCGCGGCGCTGCTGTTCGGCGACGGCCCCGGCGCCGTCCGCCTCGACGACCGGCTGGCCGGCTGCCTGCGGGACGCGGCCACCGGCGCAGCCGACCTGCCGCTGCTGTGGGAGCGCGCCCGGGCCGGCGCCGCCCTGGCCTTCGCCGCCGAACTGTCGGTGACCCGCGGGCAGCAGGGTCGGCACGTCCGCCGCGACGGCTTCTTCGCCGCCACCCTCGCCACCCGCTCGGCCGCCGAGCGGCTGGCGGAGTCGGTGGTGCAGGCCGCCTGCCGCACCCCCGAGGAGCGGCAGGTGCGGCACCTGGGCTACCTGCTGGCCGAGACCGCCGTCTCCCCCGACATCGACCCAGGGCTCGCCGCCCGCGCGCTGCAGCTGGCCGGGTCGTGCAGCTGGCGGCAGCTGGTCTTCCTCGCCGCGGTCGGCCGGCGCGACCGCACGCCGCTGCCGATGGGCGCGCTGGAGGACGAGCCGCGCGCCTGGACGGCGTGGGGTGCCCGCGAGGACGTCGCCGACCTGCAGCGCGCCGGCCTGCTCGACCCGCCGCCCGTCGTCGCCCGGCCGGGGGCGGTGCTCCCCCGGCTGCGCCCGGCCGACCTGCGGCTGACCCGCCGCGGGGTGCTGGTGCACCGGTTGCTCGCGCTGGACTTCGTCCGCGACGACGACGTCGCCACCGCCGTCGGCGACCTGGACCTGCCTACCGCCTGACGAAGGCCCCTCTCGCCCTCCCACCGCTCGCCCGCTCGCGCGGACCCCTGCGAGAGGGCCGAACCGTGACCGCTTCGTGACCACCGCTGTGGGTCTGCCGCGCCGCTCACCGCGTGTAGACGGGTGAGCGACCAGCGGGAGGAGAACGGGTGGACGGGCTGAGCTTCGAGGACTTCGTGTCCCGGGAACAGGCCGGGCTGCTGCGGCTCGCCGTCCTGCTGGCCGGGGACCGGGGGCACGCGGAGGACCTGGTGCAGACCGCGTTGCTGAAGAGCTACCGGCACTGGGGACGGGTGACCCGCGGCGGCGACCCCACCGCCTACGTCCGGCGGGTGCTGGTGACCAGCCACACCAGCTGGCGACGGCGGCGGTCGACGAGCGAGCAGGTCCTCGAGCAGCTGCCCGACCGGGCCGCCCCGGCGACGCCGGAGGACGACGAGGAGCTGCGGACCGCGCTGCGCGCCCTGCCCCCGCGCATGCGCACCGCCGTCGTCCTGCGCTACTACGCCGACCTCTCCGAGCAGCAGACCGCCGAGGCGATGGGCTGCTCGGCCAGCACCGTCAACACCCAGACCACGCGCGGGATCGCCCGGCTGCGTGAGCTGCTGACCCCACCGGCGTACGCGTTCGGGGAGGAGCGAGCCTGATGGAACCCACCGACCTGCACGACCGGCTGCACCGGCTGGCCGACCGCGCCGCCCCGCCCCCGCGCCACGACCTGGCCGACGCGGTGGTGACGCGGCACCGGGCCCAGCGCCGGCAGGCCCTGGCACTGACCGCGGTCGCCGCCGTCGTCGCGGGCGTCGTCGGCGCCACGCCGCTGGTGCTCGACGGACCGCCGGCCGCGCCGATCTCCGCCACCGGCGCGGGTCCGGCCTCGACCGCGGCCGCCGTCGACGTCCTGGCCGGGCCCACCCGCGGCTCACTGGCCGGGGACGCCGACTTCGTCGAGGCGGTCCGGCAGCTGCCCTGGGACGACGGCGTGTCGGAGACCCCCGACGCGCCGGTCGACACCCGGCGCGTGGTCTTCGCCGGCGACGTGCCCGGCGGCCGCTGGGCGCTCGTGGCCGGCGAGAACGACGCGAAGCCGGTGCAGGACGACCCCGCCCTGCAGACCGACCTCGGTGCGCTCAGCGACGTCGCGATCGCCTGGTTCGCCGGCCCGCCCGGGGCCAGCCCGGATCAGCTGGAGCTGGTCGGTGTCCCGCGGGGAGTCGATCCGCGGTACCCGCAGGCCCTCTCCGACAGCGTCACCGGCGCGCTCGTGGTGATCACCGCGTCCGGCGACGAGGTGGAGTTCTCGCCACGCCCGGACATCGCGGCCGACGGGACGGGCACCCGGACCTGGCAACCCGTGGACGCGCCGGACGGTGTCGCGGTGCTCGACGTGCCGCCCAGCGAAGTCGGCCACCTGGGAGCCGTCCGCTACCGGGTGTTCCGCGGCGGCGACGAGATCACGACCACGGGTCCGGACGGGCGGGGCCGGGACGACCGGACCAGCCCGGAGGTCCCACTCACCTGGCTCCGGCCGGAGCCGTCCCCGGCGCCGGGTGACGGGATGCGCGACGTCGAGACCGAGCACCTGCTGACCCAGCTGGGACTGCCCGTGGACGACGTCGTCGTCGCCGTGCCGTGGGCCGGGGACGTCCCCGGCCCACACGATCGAACAGCACGGGTCACCGTGCTGGCGGTGACGGTCCCCTCCGGTGCGGTGTACGTGAGCACGGTGTACGGCTACGAAACGGGCACCGAGGGGGTCGTCGTCGGCTCGACCTGCGGGTCGGAGATCCTGCCGGCCGGGAAACCGTCGGCGCAGCGGACGATCGCGCTGCGGTGCGACGTGACCGACGGCACCGCCTCGTCCGACGCAGTCAGCTCCCTGGTCGTCCTGTCGCCTGCGGACGCGGTGTCCGCCCGGGCGCTGGACCCGGCGGGTGAGGTGCTGGCCGAGTTCCCGCTGACCGACGGGGTGACCGTGGTACCGGCGCCCGAGCGCACGGCGACCGTCGAGACGCTGACCGCGGACGGCACGGTGCGCGACACCGCCCGCCCCCTCACGTTCGCGAACCTCGGTGACTGAGCTGCCTGCCGAGCCCGCGTCCGTCGTCGCCGCCCGCCAGCTGGCCGAGGAGGCGCGTTCGCGCGGGAACGCCGTGCGCCGCCGTCCGTCCCGTCCCCGGCCGGTCCCGATGCCCGGCTCGACCGACCCAGGAGCGCCGCGATGACCCGACCGAGCAGCCTCCTCGGGGCGCTGGGAGTGCTCGCCTCCCTCACCGCGTGCGCCAGCGCCGGCGCCACTCCCGAGGTGCACCGCGGGGAGGTGAGGGCGGTGCCGGCCGGGGAGTTCGAACCCACCGATGTCGCGGCGGCCCAGCGGACCCTCGGCCTCGACCTGTTGCACGCCGTCTGCGCGCAGACCCCGGAGGAGAACGTGCTGCTCTCGGCGACCTCGGCCGCCGAGGCGCTCACCCTGCTCTACCCGGCGGCCGGCGGACCGACCGCCACGGCGCTCGGCGACGTGCTGCACCTGCCGCCCTGGTCGCCCGAGCTGGTCGCCGCACTGCGCCAGCACACGGCTGCCCTCGACGGCCTGCGGTACGAGGGCGATCCGGAGGACGACGACGCCCCCGACTCGCTGCAGCTGAGCAACCACCTCTACACGGCTCGAGGCCTGCAGCCCGCCGCGGCCTACCTCGACGACCTCGCCACCAGCCTGGACGCCGACGTGCAGGCACTGGACTTCGCCGGCGACCCGGCCGGCGCCACGGAGCGGATCAACGCCACGGTCGAGGAGGACACCCGGGGCCTGATCGAGGACCTGTTCGACCAGCCGCTGCCGTCCGACACCCAGGCCGTGCTCGCCAACGCCCTGCACCTGCGGGCCCGCTGGGCCTCGCCCTTCAACGACACCGCCACCCACCGGTTCGCCGCACCCGCCGGGGCGAGGGACGTGGACATGATGACCGGCGCCGGCGGCGACCACCGGGCCGCGGCCGGCTGGCAGTCGGTGGAGCTCCCCTACCGCGACGGCACGCTGGCCGCGGTCGCCGTCCTGCCGCCGGAGGGCACCGACCCCTGCTCGGTCGACGCCGCGGTGCTCGCCGGCCTCGACGCGGCCACCGCCGGCCCGGTCGGCGTCCGGCTGCCCCGGCTGGAGCTCGCCCAGACGCACGACCTGCGGCAGACCCTGGCCGAGCTCGGGGTGCCTCCGGTGGGCGACTACCCCGCGCTGGGCGGCGAGCTGGACCTGGCCGCGGCCGTGCAGCGGGCGGTGCTCCGGGTCGACGAGGACGGCACGGAGGCCGCCGCGGCGACCGGCATGGCCGTCGCGATCTCCGGCACGGCCGGCCCCCGGGCGACCGTCACCTTCGACCGGCCGTTCCTGCTGCTGCTCACCGACACCGCGACCCGCTCGCCGCTGCTCACCGCCGTCGTCCAGGACCCGGCCGGCTGACCCGCCGCGCCAGCGCTCGGTCCGAGCGGGCGCTCAGGCCGAGCGGACGTAGGCGGCCGGCGTCGTGCCGAGCATCCGGCGGAAGTGCCGGGTCAGGTGCGCCTGGTCGTAGAAGCCGGCCGCCGTCGCCACCTCCGCCGGCGGCACCCCGGCCAGCAGCAACCGCCGGGCCCGGTCGACCCGCCGGCCGGTCAGGTACCGGCGCGGTGGCAGGCCGTGCCGGCTGCCCGGCATGGAGACGCTGCCGCTGCCCACGGCGGTGGCGGTGGTGCCCGGCCAGGACCTGGGACTGGTCGGGCTCGCCGTGCACGGGCCGAAGAACGCCGTCGACAAGATCCTCAAGGGCGCCCGCATGCACCCCTAGACCGTGACGACGAGGGCGCCGTCCCGCTCGTGCACCGGGTAGACCCGGACCGGGGCGTTGCCGCCGCTGGTCGGGGCGCCGTCGCTCCACCGGTAGGCGTACAGGTGCAGCGGGCAGACCAGCACCCGCGCGTCGGTCTGCCCGTCGGCCAGTGGTCCCCCGGCGTGCGGGCAGGCGGCCTGGGTGGCGTGCAGTGACCCGTCGCGCAGCCGGAACACCGCCACCTGGACGTCCCCGGCGACGAAGGCTCGCCCCTCCCCCGGCGGCACGTCCTCCACCCGGCCGACGACGTGCCGCTGCCCGTCGCCCCCGCCGGCCGGACCCTGCTGCACCCCGGTGGCCGGCGTGCCGACGTCGGTGCCCGGCGTGGTCGGCGCCTGCGGGGCGTCCGAGTGGGTGACGCTCATCGGACCGGCACCTTCGGCAGGTCGACCAGCGGCAGCGAGGTGCGGAACTGGCCCGGGGTGGCCGGTTCGGCCCGGTCCTGCGCCCACGGGTCGGTGTAGGCGTCGATGGAGCGCTGGATGCCCTCGTCGAGGTGCAGCACGATGCCCTCGCTGTCCTCCAGCAGCACCTGCTTGATCTTCTCCAGCCCGACCCGGGGCACGAAGTCGTAGGTGCGCTCCAGCCAGTTGGCGTTCTCCCGGTAGTACTGCACGAACCGGCCGGTCAGCTCGATCACCGCGGCGGGTGAGTCGACGGTGGCCAGCAGGTCGCCCTTCCGGACGCTCGCCCCGGCCGCGCCGCCGACGTAGACCTCCCACATGCCGTTCCCGACGGCGACCACCCCGACGTCCTTGACGTAGGCCTCGGCGCAGTTCCGCGGGCAGCCGACCACCGCCATCTTGATCTTGGCCGGGCTCTCGATGCCCTGGAACCGGGTCTCCAGGTCGATGCCGAGCTGGGTCGAGTCGCCGAGCCCGAAGCGGCAGAAGTCCGACCCGACGCAGGTCTTCACGGTGCGCATGCTCTTGCCGTACGCGTAGCCCGAGGGCATGCCGAGGTCGGCCCACATGCCGGGGAGGTCCTCCTTGCGGACGCCGAGCAGGTCGATCCGCTGGCCGCCGGTGACCTTGATCATCGGGACCTCGTACTTCTCCGCGACGTCGGCGATCGTCCGCAGCTGGGCCGCCGTCGTCACCCCGCCCTTCATCTGCGGGACGACGGAGAACGTGCCGTCGCGCTGGATGTTGGCGTGCACCCGGTCGTTGATGAACTTGGCGTCGTTCTCCTGCTCGTAGTCGCTGCCCCAGACCATCCGCAGCAGCGAGGTGAGCCCCATCTTCGACTTCGCGTCCTCGGCGCCGCCGGGGGCGAGCGCGGCGAACACCGCCGAGACGCTGCGCAGCCCGCGGGAGCGGATCTCGGCCATCAGGTCCGGCTTGGCCAGCGGGATGCCCGGCACGTACCAGCTGGCCGTCGGGTCCTCGACGACGTCGCCGTCGGCGGCCCACTCGACGATCTGCTTCACCAGGCCCTTGCACGAGCCGCAGCCCTTGCCGGCGCGGGTGGCGTCCATGACGCCGCCGACGCTGGCACAGCCGCCGGCCACGGTGTCGCAGATGGCCTGCTTGGTGACGCCGTTGCAGTTGCACACCTGCGACTCACCGGGCAGCTCGGCGACGCCGACGTCGGCGGCCCCGTCGGAGAGGTCGACCAGCAGCCGGATCCGCTCCTCCGGCAGCGGGGTGCCGCGGTCGAAGGCCTGGGTGAGGAAGGCGACCTTGCGGGTGTCGCCGAGCAGCGTGGCGCCGATCAGCACGTCGTCGCGGATCACCACCGACAGGTGCACCCCGCGGCGGGGCTCGGAGATGACCAGGAACTCGTCGGCGTCCCGCTCGGGCCGGTTCACGCCCATGGTGGCGACGTCGACCCCGGCGACCTTGAGCTTCGTCGCCGTCCGGGAGCCGTGGTACTCCGCCTCCGGGTCGGTGCCGGTGAGCACGTCGGCGAGCACCCGGGCCTGCTCCCACACCGGGGCGACCAAGCCGTAGACCTCGCCGCGGTGCTGGGCACACTCCCCCACCGCGTAGACGTCGGGGTCGTCGGTGCGCAGCTGGTCGTCGACGACGACGCCGCGCTCGACCTCCAGCCCGCTCATCAGCGCGACCTCGGTGACCGGGCGGATGCCGGCGGCGAGCACCAGCAGGTCGGCGTCGATCGCCCGGCCGTCGGCGAGCACCACCCCGCGCACCCGGTCGGTGCCGATCACCTCGGTGGTGCGGGTGGCCAGGTGCACCGTGATGCCCAGCGCCTCGACGCTCTGCTTCAGGATCGCCCCGCCGTCGGGGTCCAGCTGCTGGTTCATCAGGTGGGTGCCGGCGTGCACCACCTCCACGGCCAGCCCGTGGCCCTGCAGCGCGCGGGCGGCCTCCAGGCCCAGCAGCCCGCCGCCGACGACGACCGCCTTCTCGTGCTCGGCCGCCGCGGCGAGCATCTGACGGGTGTCGTCGATGGTGCGGAAGCCCAGCACGCCGGGCAGCAGGGCGCCGTCGGCGGTGCGGATGCCCTCCATCGGCGGCACGAACGAGCGGCTGCCGGTGGCGATGACCAGCTGGTCGTAGCCGGTCGCCGTCCCGTCGGTGGCGTAGACGAGCTTGGCGTGGGTGTCGATCCGCTCGACCCGGACCCCGGCGCGCAGCGCGATGCCGTTGTCGGCGTACCAGTCGTGGCTGTTGAGGACGATGTCGTCCTCGTGCTCCTCGCCGGCCAGCACGTGGGACAGCATGATCCGGTTGTAGTTGCCGTGCGGCTCCTCGCCGAAGACGGTGATCGCGAACTGCTCGCCCCCGCCGCGCTCGAGCACCTCCTCGACCAGCCGGGCCCCGGCCATCCCGTTGCCCACCACGACCAGCCGCTGCCGCGGGTCGACGCCGTCGGCGTCGCTCATCGCGAAGTGCAGCGAGGTCATCCCCGCCGGGCGGCCCCCCAGGACGGCGCCCATCAGACCTCCACCAGCCCGAGGTCGACGACGACGTCGCCGGTGATGCCCTCGGGCGCGGCGACGTGCAGCTCCACCACCGTCCCGCCGTCGAGGTCCTCGACCACCCGCAGCGGCACGTTGACGTCACCCTTCGCGCCGATCGGGAACCAGCGCATCGGCTGCCCGTCGCGCAGCAGCAGCAGGTAGACCAGCTCGTCGGTGGAGTTGCCGCCGCGGAAGTACAGCGCCTGGGCGGTCTTGCCCTGCGGCACCTCGTAGCGGAGCGCGGGGTCGAGCGGGCCGGGCTTGGTCAGCCCCTCGCCGGTGATCGGGTAGACGCCTTGCAGGAAGCGCGGGCTGCTCTTCACTCGGGTGGTCCTCCTCCGGGACGGGGCGTGCGGGGTGGGGGACGTCGGGCTCTGGTGGGCGCCCGGCTGCGGCTGGCCGGCCGGGTCGGGTGGGTCGATGAGTTCCTCGGGCCCGCCGACCCGGGAGACGGCGACGGCGCAGACCTTGAAGGCGGGCATCCGGCTGGTGGGGTCCAGCGCCGGGTCGGTGAGCGCGTTGGCCGAGGAGCCGCCGCCCCAGTGGAAGGGCGCGAAGACCACGTCGGGTCGGACGGCGTCGGTGACCGTGGCGTGGAACCGGGCCCGGCCGCGCCGGGTGGTCAGCTCCACGACGTCGTCGGCGGCGATGCCGAGCCGGCGGGCGAGGTCGGGGTGCAGCTCGGCGCGTGCGGTGGGGGCGATCAGCTGCAGGCTCCGCGAGCGCCGGCTCTGGGTGCCCGACTGGTACTGCGCCAGCACCCGGCCGGTGGTGAGCACGTAGGGGTACTCGGCGTCGGGCTCCTCGTGCGCCGGCACGTGCTCGACCCGGGTGAACCGCGCCCGCCCGTCGGGGTGGGCGAAGCGCTCGGTGAACAGCCGTGGTGTTCCGGGATGGGGTGTACCGGGATGGGGCGTGCCCGGGGGGTCGACGTCCGGCACCGGCCAGAACAGCCCCTGGTCGGCGTCGAGCCGGTCATAGCTCAGCCCGGAGTAGTCGGCGACGCCGCCGGCGCTGGCCCGCCCGAGCTCGGTGAAGACCGTCTCGGCGTCGCCGCTGAAACCGCCGACCCCCAGCCGCTCGGCGAGCTCGGCCAGCAGCTGCAGGTCGTCGCGGACCTCGCCCGGGGGCGGCAGTGCCCGGCGGCGGCGGATCACCCGGCCCTCGAGGTTGGTCATCGTGCCGTCCTCCTCCGCCCACATGGCGCTGGGCAGCACCACGTCGGCGAGCTCGGCGGTCTCGGAGAGGAAGAAGTCGCTGACCGCGAGGAAGTCCAGGTCGCGGAGCCGGCTGATCACCCGGCGGGCGTCGGGCGCGGAGACGGCGACGTTGGAGGCCATCACCAGCAGGGTGCGCACCCCGCCGTCGGTGCCGAGGGCGTCGAGCAGCTCGTACGCGCTGCGCCCGGGGCCGGGGATCGACTCGGGGTCCACGCCCCAGACCGCGGCCACGTGCGCCCGGGCGGCGGGGTCGGTGATCTTGCGGTAGCCGGGCAGCTGGTCGGCCTTCTGCCCGTGCTCCCGGCCGCCCTGGCCGTTGCCCTGCCCGGTGACGGTGCCCCAGCCACTGCCCGGCCGGCCGGGCAGCCCGAGGGCGAGGGCGAGGTTGATCCAGGCGGTCGCGGTGTCGGTGCCGTGCCGGTGCTGCTCCGCGCCGCGCGCGGTGAGGATGATCGACCGGCGGCCGCGGGCCAGGGCGAAGACGATCCGCCGCTGCTGCTGCACCGGCACCCCGGTCAGCCGCTCCACCCGGTCCGGCCAGTACCCGGCGACCCCGGCCCTGACCTCGGCGAAGCCGGTGGTGCGGGCCGCCACGTACGCCTCGTCGACCAGCCCTTCGGCGAGGGCGATGTGCAGCAGGCCGTTGGCCAGCGCCAGGTCGGTGCCCGGCAGCGGCTGGACGTGCAGGTCGGCGTTCTTGGCGGTGTTCGTGCGGCGCGGGTCGATGACGACGTGCTCGGCGCCGGCCGCGCGCCCGGCGTCGAAGTACTGCATCGCCGGGGGCATGGTGTCGGCGGGGTTGCTGCCGACCAGGACGACGACGTCGGCCTCGGCCAGGTCGCTGATCGGGAACGGCAGGCCGCGGTCGAGGCCGAAGGCCCGCATCGCCGCGCCGGCGGCCGAGGACATGCAGAACCGGCCGTTGTAGTCGATGGCGCTGGTGCGCAGCGCCACGCGGGCGAACTTGCCGAACTGGTAGGCCTGCTCGTTGGTCAGGCCGCCGCCGCCGAAGCAGCCGACGGCGTCGCGGCCGTGCTCGGCCTGGGTGCGGCGGATCGCGACGACCACCCGGTCCAGCGCCTCCTCCCAGCTGGACTCGACCAGCGGGCTGGTGCGGTCGGCCGGGTCGGCGCGGACCAGCGGGCGGGTGAGCCGCTCGGGGTGGTCGAGCAGCTCGGCGGCGGACCAGCCCTTGGAGCACAGGCCGCCGCGGTTGACCGGGAAGTCGGCCGGCACCAGCGTCGCCGGCCGGTCGCCGGCGGTCATGGTGATCCCGCACTGCAGCGAGCAGTACGGGCAGTGGGTCTCGGTGGTGCGCGTGCCGACACCGGGGGTGGGCAACGAGACGGCGGCGGACACATCCCGAGCCTGCGCGGACGCCGTTTCCCGGCGGCTGCGCTCAGGTCAAGGTCGCGTTCCGTCGGCCGCACACCCGGCGGCCGACGCCGGTGCGGCGACCAGGAGAGGGGTCGCGGGGGGGGGGGGGGGGGGGGGGGGGGGGGGGGGGGGGGGGGGGGGGGGGGGGGGGGGGGGGGGGGGGGGGGGGGGGGGGGGGGGGGGGGGGGGGGGGGGGGGGGGGGGGGGGGGGGGGGGGGGG
>NZ_JBJHAQ010000042.1:0-31841 GCF_054051115.1 Modestobacter sp. SYSU DS0904
CCCCCCCCCCCCCCCCCCCCCCCCCCCCCCCCCCCCCCCCCCCCCCCCCCCCCCCCCCCCCCCCCCCCCCCCACGTGGGGGGCCTGACGGCGGGGCTCCCGCTGCCGCAGCTGCTGCGGGGTGGCAGGGTCGAGGGTCGGGCAACCGGCAGGCCGCCGGACGCCGACGACGACGGGAGGGCCGGGTGGAACCGACGGGCCGGCTGATCGATGGCCGCTACCAGCTGACCTCCCTGATCGCGACCGGCGGCATGGGCCAGGTCTGGCAGGCGCGGGACACCGTGCTCAACCGGGACGTCGCGGTCAAGGTGCTCCGCAGCGAGTACACCGGCGACCCCACCTTCCTGGCCCGCTTCCGCAGCGAGGCGCAGCTGTCCGCCGGGCTGGTCCACCCCAACATCGCCACGCTCTTCGACTACGGCGAGGTCCGCCCCCAGCACGCCGGCGACGAGCACCTGGCCTACCTGGTCATGGAGCTGGTCCGCGGGGAGTCGCTGTCCCAGCTGCTGCACCGCGAGCACCGGCTGGCCCCCGACCGCACCCTCGACGTGCTCCGGCAGTGCGCCGCCGGGCTGGCCGCCGCGCACGCCAGCGGCGTCGTGCACCGCGACGTCAAGCCCGGCAACGTGCTGCTCGGCACCGAGGGCACCGTCAAGCTCACCGACTTCGGCGTCGCCCTCTCCGCGGCCAGCGTCTCCCTCACCCAGACCGGCCAGGTCATCGGCACGGCGCACTACCTCTCCCCCGAGCAGGCGCAGGGCTCGCGAGCCACCCCGGCCAGCGACGTCTACGCGCTGGGCCTGGTCGGCTACGAGTGCCTCGCCGGGCGCCGCGCGTTCGACGCGGAGAGCTCGGTGCAGGTCGCGTTGATGCAGATCCGGGACACCCCGGCACCGCTGCCGGCCGACGTCCCCGAGCCGGTCCGCGCGCTCATCGCCGCGGCCATGGCGAAGGAACCGGCCCAGCGCATCGCCGACGGCGCCGCCTTCCGGGACGCCGTCGACGACGTGCGCGCCGGCCGGCCGCTGTCCGGGGCGCACGCCGCCGACCGCACCACGGTGCTGCCCGCGGCCGCGGACGAGACGGCGGTCCTGCCGCCGTCCTCGGGTGCCCGCTCGACCCCCGCCACCCGGGTCTTCGCGGCCCCGGTGCCGCCCGGCGGGGCCGGCGGGGGCGCCCGCCCGGCCGGGGCCGGCGGCGGTGCCCGGGCCGGGGCCTCCGGCGGCGGCGCCCGGCCGGCCCCGGCCGGTGCGCCGCGGCGGCGCTGGCGTGGGCGGCTGGCTGCCGCCGCACTGGGGCTGCTGGCCGTGGCCGCGCTCGTCTTCGGCGTCGTGCAGTTCGTCGACCGCCCCGCGACCGGGGACGCCGACCCCACGCCCGCGCCCACCGACACCGGCACCACCCCGGGGACGACGGCACCGGAGTCGCCGGAGACGGTCACCGTCACCGCCGCCGACCTGGTCGGCCGGCCGGTCGACGAGGTGCGGTCCGTGCTGGCCGGGCTCGGCCTGAACGTGGGCCTGGTGCCGCAGCAGAGCGACGACGTCGACCCGGGGCAGGTCATCTCGGTGTCCCCGACCGGCGAGCTGCGCCCCGGCAGCACCGTCACGGTCGTCCACGCGAGCGCCCCGGCGACGACCCCCGCGCCCACCGGCTCGCCCACGAGCACGCCGACCACCACCCCGGCCCCGCCGCCGGGCGAGGACGAGCCCGACGAGGACGAGGCGGACGAGGACGAGGGCGGCGGAGACGACCAGGGCACCGGGAACGGCGAGGGCAACGGCCAGGGCGGCGGAGAGGGCCAGGGCAACGGCAACGGACGGGGTCGCGGCGACGGCTGAGCGGCATCCGCGGCCGGTCCAGGCCCTCGGTTGCGGGAAGTTCCTGCGCCGGCGGTGACTCCTGCCCCAGGAGTCCCACACCACCGCGGCCGGGCAGGGAGGATCGGCCGGTGGAACCGAACGGTCCGCTCCTCGGGCGGCGCTACGAGCTGCTGACGCTGATCGCCTCCGGCGGCATGGGCCAGGTGTGGCGCGCCCGCGACACCGTGCTCGGCCGGGACGTCGCGGTCAAGGTGCTGCGCAGCGAGTACACGACCGACGCCACCTTCCTCGCCCGGTTTCGCGCGGAGGCCCAGCACTCGGCCGGCCTGGTGCACCCGCACATCGCCACGCTGTTCGACTACGGCGAGGTGCTGCCGGACGAGTCACCGCGCGGGGAGCACCTCGCCTACCTGGTGATGGAGCTGGTCCGCGGCGAGTCGCTGTCGGCGCTGCTGCGCCGGGAACGGCGGCTGCCGGCGGACCGCGCGCTGGCCGTGCTCCGGCAGTGCGCCGCGGGGCTGGCCGTCGCGCACGCCGCCGGCGTCGTCCACCGCGACGTGAAGCCGGGCAACGTCCTGCTCGCCGAGGACGGCGGGATCAAGCTCACCGACTTCGGGGTCGCGGTGTCCGCCGCCAGCGTGCCGTTGACCCGCACCGGGGAGGTCGTCGGGACCGCCCACTACCTCTCCCCCGAGCAGGCCGCCGGCACGCGCGCCACCCCGGCCAGCGACGTCTACGCCCTCGGGCTGGTCGGCTACGAGTGCCTCGCCGGGCACCGCGGGTTCGAGGGCGGGGACCCGGTGGAGGTCGCGCTCCGGCGGATCCGGGAGGTCCCCCCGCCGCTGCCCGTCGACGTCCCGGCGCCGGTGCGCCGGCTGATCGACCGGGCGATCGCCAAGGACCCCGCCGAGCGGTTCGCCGACGGCACCGCCTTCCGTGCCGCCATCGACGACGTCATCGCCGGCCGGCCCGTCGGGGGGCACGTCGCCGAGCCGCGGACGGCGGTGATGCCCGCGATCCGGATGACGGAACTGCCCGCGGTGCGCACCCCGGCCACCCCGGCGCCCCACGCCGTCGCACTCACCCCGGCCGGCGACGAGCCCGACGACGAGCCCGAGCAGCACGGGCGTCGCCGGCGGTTCGTGGTCGCCGCCCTGCTCACCTTCCTGCTCGCGACCGGCGGCACCTTCGGCGTGCTCGAGCTCGCGACCGACCGCGCCGACCGACCGGCCGCCGCCCAGCCGACACGCACCGCCGAACCCACGCACCCGACCCCGGTGGTGCAGCTGGTCTCGCTGTCGACCGTGGACTACGTGGGCCGGCCGGTCGCCGAGGTGCAGGCCGAGCTGGTCGGGCGTGGTCTGGTGGTGACCCTGCGGCCGTTGCAGACCGGCGACGTCCCCGACGGCCAGGTGATCGCGCTGGACCCGGCCGGCGAGGTGCTGCCGGGCGCCGCGGTGAACCTCCTGCACGCGGTCGCCCCGCCGCCGCCTCCCCCGCCGGCACCGGCCCCCGAGCCGGCGCCCACACCCACCCCGGCCGCCGCGCCGACGGAGGAGGCAGCCCAGCCCGAGGACGACGACCACGACCACGACGACGACCGCTGGTGGGAGCACCGGGACGACCGCTGGGACGACGACCGGGACGACGACCGCCGGTGGGACCGCCAGCGCGACGGCAGCGGCCGGCGCGACTGACCCCCCTGGCCGCCCGGTGGACGCGCCTCACCACCGGTGGCGCGGTCGGCATCCACGGGCCGGGCAGGCCCGCACCCGCCCGCTCACCGCGCGGGACGGCGCGGTGTCGGCGAGGCTGGTGTCCCCGGGGCCTGCGACCACAGGCCGGTCCGTCGACTCCCAGGAGGCATGCCTTGACCGCTCGGGATCCCAAGGAGATCGCCCAGGCCGCCGCCCAGACCGGCGCGAAGAAGACCCGCCGCAGCTGGGACAAGGTCCTGGTCAGCGGGTTCCTGGCCGGCGCCTACATCGCCTTCGGCGGGCTGGTCGCCATCGTCGTCTCGTCCGGGCTGGACCCGGCGACCTGGGGCACGCTGCCCACGCTGTTCACCGGGGCGACGTTCACCCTCGGCCTGGTGCTCGTGCTCATCGCCGGCTCCGACCTGGCCACCGGCAACATGGCCCTGGTCCCGCTGGGTGCGATGCGCGGCCGGATCAACTTCGGCGACGTCGCCAAGAACCTCTCCCTGGTGCTGCTCGGCAACCTGATCGGCGCGATGTTCGTCGCCTACTTCCTCGCCGTGCAGACCGGCGTGATCGGCAGCTCCGGTGCCAGCGGCAGCGCCGGCCTCACCTACGAGCGGCTGGCCTCGATCTCCGAGGGCAAGGCGCTGGGCGAGACGGCCTGGCAGACCTTCCTGCGCGCGGTGGGCTGCAACTGGCTGGTCTGCCTCGCGGTGTGGATGTCGCTGGCCGCCAAGACCGTCTCGGGCAAGATCCTGGCGATCTTCTTCCCGATCATGGCGTTCGTGGCGATGGGCTTCGACCACGTCATCGCCAACATGTTCTTCCTGCCCGCGGCCATCTTCGCCGGCGTCCCGGACATCGGCTGGGACGACGCGGGGCTCAACTGGCTCCTCGCGGGGCTGGGCAACCTGGTCGGCGCCGTCGTCTTCGTGTCGACCTCGTACTGGTACCTGTTCCTGCGCGACGAGCCCGAGCCGGAGTCCGAGGCCGACGCCGAAGCCCCGGAGGCCGAGCGCGCCTGAGACGGGCACAGACGCGGCACCGCCCCGGAACTCTCGGGGGCGTCCGGGGCGGTGCCGCCCCCCATCCACCGCCCGTGCCCGGTCAGTCCCCGGGGTCGACCCCGGGCCCGCGGCCGGCGGCGTCCTGCTCGCGGCGCAGCCGCAGCGACTCGACCAGGACGTACCCGAACACCACCGTCCAGGCGAAGCTCAGGAACGCCTCGCCCGGCTGCCCGTCGAGCAGCAGCCCGACCAGCCGGACGGCGTTGTAGAGCACGGCGACCGCGGCGGCGGCCTGCACCCCGCGGTGGCCGAACCAGGGCGGGCGGAACGGTGCGGCGGCCATCGCACCAGGCTAGACGTGACCAACCCGACGCGACCGCCGGCCGCGGGGGGCCCGGTCGGCGAGCGGGACGGCGGGCCGTCGGCGAGGCTGGGGCGGTGAGCACCTCGAAGAGCGGCAGCGGCTATGTCGAAAAGGGCCAGGACTACCAGCGCGACCAGAACTACATCACCGACCGGATCACCGCCGACGGCTCCAGCGGCTGGCCGGTCGAGGCCGGGCGCTACCGGTTGGTGATCGCGCGGGCGTGCCCGTGGGCGAACCGGGCGGCCATCGTGCGCCGGTTGCTCGGCCTGGAGCAGGCCATCTCGATGGGCATCTGCGGGCCGACCCACGACGAGCGCAGCTGGACCTTCGACCTCGACCCCGACGGTCGCGACCCGGTGCTGGGCTACGAGCGGCTGCAGCAGGCGTTCCTCGCCCGCGACCCCGAGTACCCGCGCGGCATCACCGTGCCGGCGATGGTCGACCTCCCGACCAAGGCCGTGGTCACCAACGACTTCAAGCAGATGACGCTGGACTTCTCCACCGAGTGGTGGCAGTTCCACCGCGACGGCGCCCCCGACCTCTACCCCGAGCACCTGCGGGCGGAGATGGACGAGGTGATCGAGCGGATCTTCACCGAGGTCAACAACGGGGTCTACCGCTGCGGCTTCGCCGGCTCCCAGGACGCCTACGACAAGGCCTACGAGCGGCTCTGGACGGCGATGGACTGGCTGGAGGAGCGGCTGACCACCCGCCGCTTCCTGATGGGCGACACCATCACCGAGGCCGACGTCCGGCTGTTCACCACGCTGGCCCGGTTCGACGCCGTCTACCACGGCCACTTCAAGTGCAACCGGAACAAGCTCACCGAGATGCCGGCGCTGTGGGGGTACGCCCGGGACCTGTTCCAGACCCCGGGCTTCGGCGACACCACCGACTTCCCGCAGATCAAGGAGCACTACTACGTGGTGCATGCCGACATCAACCCGACCCAGATCATCCCGATGGGCCCGGACACGTCGGTCTGGCTGACCCCGCACCACCGCGAGGAGCTGGGCGGCCGGCCGTTCGGCGACGGCACCCCGCCCGGCCCGCCGATCGACGGCGAGGTCGTCCCGCCCGAGCACGGCCCGGGCGGCATCGGCCACCGCTGACCGTCCCGCCCGGCGCCCCACCAGCGGGGCGCCGGGCGCATGCTGTCGGACATGACCGGGCCGGTGTCCTCCGACGACGCCGGGCGACCCGCCCTCGACCTGCCCAGCGCCGGCCCGGAGCCGCTGCCCTGGGACACCGCGCTCGCCGCCGCATTGGGCTACGTCCGGGGACGGCGGCCACTGCGGTACCGCTCCCCCATCGAGCGCGAGGGCCGGTGGGTGCAGGTGGCGGCCTTCGGCCACGACCGGTTCGACGGACGGCCGGTGCCCGCCGGCCCGCTCGGTGACGACGACGTGCTGATCGCCGAGGGCCTGCACGGCCGGCTGGACCCCGTCGGCTGGGCCGCGGTGCGGCGCGCGCTGGACGACGTGCAGCCCACCGCCGCGGCGCTGGTGCGGCACGCGGCCGGGCGGGCGTTCTGGGAGCTGCCGGACGACGAGCTGTCCGTGCTCGGGGAGCCGCGCACCGTCGGGGCCCACCTCCGCACCCTCACCGAGCTGCCCGATCCGCAGCCGCGCTACGTGCTGGCCGCGCTGCACCACCGCCACCCCGAACTGGTGCCGTTGCTGGCCCGGGCCACCTGGCGACAGGCGATGCCGCACCTGCGGGAGGGCGACAGCGGCGTCGCGGCGGTCGCCCACCGGGAGCTGCGGGCCAACCCGCGGGCCTTCGCCGCGCTGGAGGACGCCACCCGGCTGCTGGGCGCGCCGATGACCCGGCTGCGGCTGCACGACCTGCTGGTCTGGCTGGCCGGCACCCTGCGGCTGGCCACCGCGGTGACGCTCGGCGAGGCGACCGAGGAGTGGCACCGGCACACCAGCGGCCCGCACCCCGGCGGCCGGCACCCGAGCGGACGGGCCGCGGTCAGCCGCTGACCGGCGCGGTCGGCTTCCGGCGGCCCCGCAGCCGGGATCCGACCAGCTCCACGGTGGGCCGGAGGTCGGTGAGGTCCCAGACGCTGGTGGTCGCCCCCGGCAGCCAGCGCAGCGTCGAGCCGACGTCGGCCAGCAGCCCACCGCGCCGCTCGACCGTCGCCCGGCGGAGGTCGCCGGCGGTCCACAGGAACCGGACGCCGGCGCGGGCGTCGGGCAGCGGCGGCAGCGGCTCGCCGAGGACCTGCCGCCCCCAGGCGTCCGCCAGGTTCGCCCCCGCGGCGTTGGCCAGCGCCATCGAGCCGAAGAAGCGCCCGTTGAGGTCGATGAGGTGCGGCACGCCGTCGCCGTCACGCAGGAACTGCAGCTCGACCAGCCCCGACCACCCCAGGTCCGCCAGCAGCGCGGTGGCCCGGCCGGCCAGGTCCTCCTCGACCGGCACCGTCTCCGCCCGGCAGGAGACGCCGGTGGGGGTCGGCCACAGCCGGGGCGAGCGCTGCTGCACCCGCCCGTGCAGCCGCCCGTCGGAGAACAACCCGATCAGCGCCATCAGCTCGCCGTCGACCGGCTGCTGCAGGACCGGCTCCAGCCCGGCGTCGCGGAGCAGCCCGACCCGGTCGGCCGCACGGGCGGCGTCCGGGTACCAGCGGGCCTCGATCCGGTGCTCGTGCCGGTGCTGCGGTCGCCAGTGCGCCCGGCTCTTGACGACCACCGGCCCGGACCACCCGGCCACGGCATCCGTGGAGGCCGGTTCGGTGCGCGGCGCGGCCAGGCCGGCCGCCCCGGCGCGGTCGCCCAGCCCGACCTTGTCCAGCGCCGCGGCCACCACCTCCGCCCGCGGGTGCGCCACCACGGTGGGCACCTCGTCCCGGTGCACGGCGAGCGCCGCCATCCAGTCGTCACCACCGCCGAAGACGACGTCGTACCCGCCGTCGGCCACCGCGCGCCGCACCCCGTCGAGGAACTGCCGGCAGTCCCCGCGCGGCCGGGGCACCACGTGCCGGCGAGCGCACGCCCGGGAGGTGGTCACCATCCCGGCCCCGTCCGGGGTGCCCACCCCGACGTCCCACCCCGCCCGGTGCAGGGCACGGACGGCGGCGAGCGATCCGCGGGCCCGCGCTGCGGTCACGACGAGTGCTCGTCTGGCGGAGGGCATCCCCCGACGCTAACAACGCGGGTCCGCTCCGTCGCCCGGGAGATGCGGACACGCGGCGGGTACCGGCCGGATCAGGTCCGGCTGCGGCGCAGCCGGGGCAACGTGCGCAGCTCGGCCAGTTCCGGGGCCCGCAGCAGCACCAGCACCGCCAGGTAGCCGGCCACGACCGTCCCCCCGGCGACGGTCAGGCGCACGAGGGAGCCCACCACCCCGTCACCGTCGGGACCGATGCCCGCCAGCGCCGCGGCCGCGAGGAGACCACCGGCCAGCGCCGCCCCGCCCAGCCGGACCACCGACCCGGACAGCGCGGACAGCGTGACCCCGGCGTGCCGACGGGCGAGCAGGACCAGCCCGAGCGCCGCCGCGACCAGCAGGGACAGGCTCGTCGCCGCCGCGATGCCGGCGATGCCGAACGCCAGGCCCAGGGTGAGGTCGCCGACGACGTTGACCGCCATCGCCACCAGCGCCACCACCGTCGGGGACCGGCGGTCGCCCACGGCGAGGCTGGCCCGCGACGCGATCGAGCGCAGCGCCATGCCCAGCGCCGCCGCGGCGTACCAGACGGCCGCCGTGGTCGTCGCCGCGATCGCCGCCGCGTCGAAGTCGCCGCGCCCGAAGGCCAGCTCCACCAGCGGCCGCGCCGCCACGACGAGGACCGCGGTCACCGGGGCCAGCACCAGCAGCATGACCCGCAGCGCCCGGTCCACCAGCCCGCGCAGCTCGGCCCGGCGCTCGGGGCCGCCGGCCGCGCTGAAGGCGGGGTACAGCGCGGCGACCACGGTCGCCACCAGCAGCGACTCGACCAGGCTCACCACCCGGAAGCCCAGGTTGAGCGAGGTGATCACGCCCTCCCCCAGGCTCGAGCCCACCGCGCGGTCGACCAGGGTGTTGACGTTGACCACCGCGCTGCCCACCAGCAGCGGCGGGGTCAGTCGGAGCACCTCACGCACGTCCGGGTCGCGCAGCGCCAGGCGCGGGCGCAGCCGGATCCCGGCGGCCCGCACGGCGGGCAGCTGGGTCAGCAGCCGGACCGCCGAGCCCACCACGAACCCGACCGCGAGGGCCTCGGCGCCCCAGCGGGGGCCGAGCCACACCGCGGCGCCGATCATCACCAGGTTGAACGGGACCCCCTGGACGCCGGAACCGAAGAAGCGACCGTGCGCCTGGGCCGCCGCGGCGAGGATGTCGGTGCCGGCGATGAACAGCGCGGCCACCAGCACGATCCGGGTCAGCTCCACGGCCAGGGCCGCGGTCTCCTCGTCGAACCCGGGCGCGAGCACCGCGACCACCTGCTCGGTGCCCACCAGCACCAGCCCCGCGCCCGCGACGAGGGCCAGCACGGCGAGCGTGAGCACCGTCTGCACGGTCCGGCCCGCCCGCTCCCGCTCGCCGTCGGCCGCCGCGCGACTGACCGGCGGCACGACCGCGCGGGCGAGCGCCCCGGCGACGAGCGCGAGCACCAGGTTCATCACGCCCTGGGAGACCAGGTAGGCGTCCAGCGCGGCACCGGCACCGAAGACGGCGGCGATCACCGCGTCCCGCACGAAGCCGAGCACCTGGCTGACCGCGGTCAGCGAGACCAGCAGCGTGGCCGCCCGGGCGATGCCCCGGCCCGGGCCACGGGTCGCCCCACCTCGGGCGCCCGGGCTGGTGGTCATGGCGCTCCATCATCCGGGTCGGCGTCCGCCCCGGGCGGGACACCCCTACCCGTCGCACCGTGTCGGTGCCCGCGCAGCTCGTGACGCAACGCCGCGGGTGCGGACCGGCGAGGACGCCCGAGGTGCCCCGCCCGCGCACCGGCGAGGACAGTCCAGCTCCTCGCGGCGACGTGGCCGAGGCGTCGCCGCCCGGCGCGGAGGCCCGCCATGTTCGCCCGATCCACCACCGTGCGCGGCGACCCCGCCGCCATCGACACCGCCGTCGGCTACGTCCGCGACGAGGTGCTCCCGGCCATCGAGCCGATGACCGGCTGCGTCGGGCTCTCCCTGCTGACCAACCACCGCAACGGGCGCTGCATCCTCACCAGCGCCTGGGACGGCGCGGACGCCCTGCAGGCCAGTGCGGAGGGCACCCGGAGCTTCCGCGCCCGGTTCGGTGAGCTGGTCGGCGCGGTGCCGCTGGTCGCCACCTGGGAGATCGCGGTGATGCACCGGGTCCGACCGGCCGGCGAGGGCGCCTGCTGCCGGGTGGTGCGCGGCGCGCTGCACGAGCCGGCCGCGATGGACGACGTGCTCGGCGCCGTCCGCACCAGCCTGCTCCCGCGTCTGGAGGAGCTGCCCGGCTTCTGCAGCGTCAGCTTCCTGGTCGACCGGCTCGCCGGGCGCACCACGTCCACGGTCACCTATGCCGACCGCGCGGCGATGGCCCGGGCGGTCGACCCGGGCGGTGCGCTGCGGGAGGAGTTCAGCCGGGCCAGCCGGACCACGGTCACGGAGGTCAGCGAGTACGCGCTGTCGGTGGCCCACCTGCGGGTGCCCGAGACCGTGTAGGTCCCCGGCAGCCCGGGCAGCTCACCGGTCGGGCGCCGGGGATCAGCCCCCGCCGCCGTCCTCCCCGCCGCCGTTCTCCCCGTCGAGCGTGTCCGGGCTGATGGTCTCCGGCACCTGCACCGGTGGGATCTCCACCTCCGGGTCGGCCGGGACGTCCTCGGACCCGCAGCCGGCCAGGCCCAGGCCGGTGGCCAGCACCAGCCCGGCCAGCGTCTTCGTCGTGGTGCGCACGATCGGCTCCTCTCCCGGGACCGCGGGTCGGCCCGCCCTCGACCCTGTGATGCCCGCCACCGGGTCGGGCATGCGCTGGGTACAACTCCCGGCGATGGAGCGGCGGGAGAATCCCCCGCATGAGCCCGGACCCGTTCGACCTGCAGCGCTTCGTCGACGCCCAGGACAGCGGCGGCGCCTACCCGCAGGCGCTGGCCGAGCTGCGTGCCGGCGCCAAGCGCAGCCACTGGATGTGGTTCGTCTTCCCGCAGGTCGCCGGGTTGGGGCGCAGCCCGATGGCGCAGCGGTACGCGGTCGGCGGAGCCGAGGAGGCGCGGGCGTACCTGGCCCACCCGGTGCTGGGCCCGCGGCTGGTGGAGTGCGCCGAGGCGCTGCTCGACCTGGGCATCAGCGATCCGGTCGCCGTCCTCGGCGGGGTCGACGCGCAGAAGCTGCGCTCGTCGATGACCCTGTTCGCCGCCGTCGCGGAGCAGCCCGCGTTCGGCGCCGTCCTGGACCGGTTCTTCGCCGGCGACCGGGACGACGCCACCCTCACCCGCCTCTGATCCCCTCTCTTCGCCGACGTGGCCACGTCGGCGCAGGGGGGTGCGGGCGGGCGGACCCGCTCGGGGAAGATCGTCGGCCGCTGGCCGGAACACCGGCCGGCAGGGCATCGTTGGTCGCCGCGGACGGACCGGGTGGGCGGGGCGGACCGCGCCGCGCACCGCGGGGAACGACGGACAGCAGGGAGAGGCCCGAATTGTCGAGCTCACCGGCCGGGGTCGCGAGCGACCCCGTGCAGAGCCCCGATCGGCAGGAGGCCGAGCGGACGGCCGAGCAGCCGGCCGTCGCCGACCTGTACCGCCGGCTGGACGCCGCCCGCGAGCTGGCCGTGCTGCGGTTCCGCCAGGCGCTGGCGATGCCGGTGATCAACCCCCAGTCGCTGGGTGAGCGGGAGGCCGCGGCCCGGTTCCAGTCGGCCCGGATCACCGCCCTGGACGCCGCCGAGCACGGGCTGGTGATCGGGCGGCTGGACCGCGAGGCGGCGCCGCAGCCGCTGTACATCGGCCGCGTCGGGCTGCCGGCCGACGACCCGGCGGGCGACCCGGCGCTGGTCGACTGGCGGGCCCCGGCGTCCCGGCCGTTCTACACCGCCACCGCGTTCCGGCCCGAGGGCGTCGTCCGGCGCCGGCACATCCGCACCCGCGGGCGCACCGTCACCGCGGTCAACGACGAGGTGCTCACCGTCGACCCCGAGCGCGGCGACGGCCCGGAGCTCACCGGCGAGGCGGCGCTGATGGCCGCGCTCACCGCCGAGCGCACCGGCCGGATGACCGACATCGTCGCCACCATCCAGGGCGAGCAGGACGCGATCATCCGCAGCGACGTCCGCGGCGTGCTCGTCGTCCAGGGCGGTCCGGGCACCGGCAAGACCGCCGTCGCCCTGCACCGGGCCGCCTACCTGCTGTACACCCACCGGGAGCGGCTGGCCCGCAGCGGACTGCTCGTCGTCGGTCCGACGCCGACCTTCCTGCGCTACATCGCCGACGTGCTGCCGGCGCTGGGTGAGACCGGCGTGCTGCTCTCCGGGCTCGGGCAGCTGCGCCCCGGGCTGGACGCCCGCGGCACCGAGGCGCCCGAGGTGGCCGAGCTCAAGGGCCGGCTGGCGATGGTCGACGTGCTCAAGGCCGCCGTCCGGGACCGGGAGGTCGTGCCCCGCGGGGGGCGCGACCTGGTCGTCGACGGGGTGCGCATCGGGCTCCGGGGGCCCGACCTCACCAGCTGCCGCACCGTTGGCCGGCGTGCCTCGCGGATGCACAACCTGGCCCGCCCGGCGTTCGCCCGAGCCGTGATCGACCTGGTCACCGACCGGTTCCTCGGCCGGATCGGCAACGACGTGCGCGGCGCGGAGAGCCTGCTCTCGCGCCGGGACGTCGACGACGTGCGCCAGGAGATGGCTTCCGACGCCGGGGTGCGCGCGCTGATCGACGAGATGTGGCCGGTGCTCTCCCCCGAGCAGCTGCTGCGTGAGCTGATGGCCGACCCCGACCGCATCCGGCGGGTCACCAAGGGCTGGACCGACGAGGAGCGGGCGCTGCTGCACCGACCCGCCGAGGCCGCCGGCACGTCGACGGAGTGGACCCCGGCCGACGTGCCGCTGCTGGAGGAGCTCGACGAGCTGCTCGGCCACGACGACAGCGCCGAGCGCGCCGCGGAGGCCCGGCGCCGACGGCAGGCACGCGACCACGCCCAGGAGACGCTGGACCTGCTCTACGGCTCGCGCTCGCACGACGCCGACGAGGACGAGGAGAGCGAGGAGCTCACCGCCGTCGACCTGCTGGACGCCGAGATGCTGGCCGACCGGGAGACCGAGGTCGACGTCCGCAGCGCCGCCGAGCGGGCCGCCACCGACCGCACCTGGACCTTCGGGCACGTCGTCGTCGACGAGGCGCAGGAGCTCTCCCCGATGACCTGGCGGCTGCTGGCCCGCAAGTGCCCGACCCGCTCGATGACCGTCGTCGGCGACCTGGCCCAGACCGGCAGCCTGGCCGGCGCCACCGACTGGGCGCAGGCGCTGGGCCCGCACGCGGAGGGGCAGTGGCGGCTGGCGCAGCTGACCGTCAACTACCGCACCCCGACGGAGATCATGGACGTCGCCGCCGACGTGCTGGCCGCCGGTGACGCGGTGACCGCCGCGCCGCGGTCGGTGCGCAGCACCGGCGTCCCGCCGACCGCCCACCGGGTGACCGACGACGCGCTGGCGGCCCGGACGGCGGAGATCGCCGCCGAGCTGGCCGCGCAGGGCGGCACCGCTGCGGTCATCGTCCCGCCCAGCCGGCAGGACGCCGTGGCCGCCGCGCTGCCCGGCGCGCAGACCGGGCCGGCCGCCGACTCCTCCCGCGGCACGGTGGTGCTGCTGCCGGTGGAGGCGAAGGGGCTGGAGTTCGACTCGGTCGTCGTCGTCGACCCGCAGGGCGTGCTGGACGAGGGCGTGCGCGGGCACAGCGACCTGTACGTGGCGCTGACCCGGGCCACCCAGCGGATGGCCGTCGTCCACCCGGGCGAGCTGCCGCCCGAGCTCTCCCGCCTCACCGACAACTGACCCGCGCGCCGAAGTGGCCACTCCGGCGAAAGGGTCGTGCGCGTCCTTCTCGCCGAAGTGGCCACTTCGGCGAGACAGGGCGGGCGATCAGGCGAGGGTGAGGACCTCGGCGACCGGGCGGCGGCCGCTGGAGACCGCCGTGCCCGAGGGGGCGCCCAGCCGCAGCAGCATCTGCGGGTGCCCGATCAGGTCCAGCCGGCGGGTCAGCCGGGCCCGTGCCCAGGACTGGTCCAGCGCCTGGGTGAGCGGTGAGGCGACCAGGCCTGCCTCGGTGAGCTCCAGCAGCAGCCGGCCCAGCGCCATCCCGGCCCGCACCCAGGCGGCGCGGTCGTCGGCCGTGGTGCCGAGCACCAGCACCGAGGGGTGCTCCACCGGCGGGGGCGGGTCGTCGTCGCCGGGCACGGTCACGGGGCCCGGCCGGGCGGTGCCGAAGTCGCGCACCGGCCAGTTCGACGCCCGCTGCTCACCGTCCGGGACGGCGGCGGCCGGCACCCCGTCGGGGGCGGACGCGTCGGTGCGGGTCCAGGCCCGCAGCTCCTCGAGGTAGGCCGGGTCGCGCTGCTCGGACTCCTCGGCCTCGCTCAGCAGGGTGGCGACCGCGGTCTCCTCCTCGCTGCGGCCGATCAGCTTCAGCCAGACGCCGTCCCGCCCGAGGGCACGCTCGAGCCGCTCCACCAGACCGTCCGGGAGCGGCTGCTCGAGGAAGCGGGCCCGGTCGGTGTGCCGCCGCTCGATCGCCTCGGCGGCGCGCTGGTCGGCGTCGCTGGGGCGGTGCTCACCGGTCACCCGGACGACGGCGATCAGCTCGGGGTCGGCCGGGTCGGGCAGCACGTCGACCTCCGCGGCGGCACCCAGGGCGGCCAGCGCGACCAGGGCGAACTCGACCGCCACGCCCACGCTGAGCACCTGCTGCCGGCCGGTCGGGTCGGTCGCCGGCAGTGCGCGCGACGGGTCGTGCCGCACCTCCAGCCGGTCGCCGTCCGCGCGGAAGGACCAGGGCTGGGTGTTGTGGATCGACGGTGCCCGCACCGCCCGCTCGACCACCTGCGTCCACCGGTCCGCGTCCAGCATGGAACTCCCCTCGTCGTGCGCCACCACTGCACTCTTCCCCGCGTCGGGGCGGCGGACACGGGTCGAAGGTCCCGCGCCCAACCGAGGCAGGGAGCGGTCAGCGATCACGGGTCAGGGCGAGCAGCGCGATGTCGTCGGCCCGGTGGGTGCCGGCCAGATCGGTGAGCAGCCGGTCGCACAGCTCGTCGGGGTCGGCGGTCGCGGTCCGTCCGGCGGCCACCCGCAGGCGCTCCAGCCCGGCGTCGATGTCGGTGCTGCGGCTCTCCACCAGTCCGTCGGTGAACAGCACCAGGGTGCCGCCGGGCGGGAGGACGCCGCGCCACTCCACCGGGGTCGACGGCGGCGCCCCGAGCATCCGGCTGGGCTGCACCGGCAGGAACTCCGCCCCGGCGTCGGTGACCAGCAACGGTGGCGGATGACCGGCCGAGGCGATCCGCAGCAGCCCGCTGGGCAGGTCGAGGGTGGCGAACAGCGCGGTGGCCATCCGCTGCAGCTCCAGCAGCGGCCAGCTGGCCTGCAACCGGTCGACCACCGCGCTCGGCGACGGGCTCTCCACCAGCAACGCCCGGTAGACGCTGCGCAGCTGGCCCATGGTGGCCGCGGCGGTGATGTCGTGGCCCACGACGTCGCCGACGGCGATCGCCACGTGGTCGCCGGGCAGCGGCGCCACGTCGTAGAAGTCCCCGCCGATCTCGACGCCGTGGGTGGCCGCCAGGTACCGCACCGCCACCTGCATGCCGGGCACCTGCGGCGGCGGCGGGGGCAGCAGGGTGGCCTGCAGGACGTGCGAGGTCCGTGCCTCCAGCTCGTAGCGCTGCGCCTTGGCCATCATCAGCGCCACCTGCAGCGCCAGCTGCTCGACGAGCTCGACGTCGGCGGCGGTCAGCGGACGACGGCGGCGGTCGGCGGAGATCGTGAGCACGCCCAGCGCCCGGCCCTCGGCGGTCAGCGGTACGCTGACCACCCCGGCCAGCTCCAGCGCCTGCACCGCGGCCAGCTCGGCGGGGTCGCGGACGACCCGGGCCAACCACTCGTCGGTGACCGTCGGGAACCAGCGGGTGCGGCCCTCCGCCAGCGCCGTCCGGGCGGGGTGGGGCAGCTCCCGCGCCGGGGGCGCCCAGGCGCGCAGCGCGTCGACCAGGTGCTGGCGGGCCGGGTCGCCGTGCCGGGCGACCACCCGGTGCATGCCGGCCTCGGTGACCAGGTCGAGCAGGCAGACGTCGGCCAGCTGCGGCACCACCATCTCCGCCAGCCGCTCGACGGTCTCGGTGACCCCGGTGGCCCGGGCGAGCAGCCGGGCGGCGTCGAGCAGGAACGCCGAACGCCCGGCCTGCCGCGCGGTCTCCTCGTGCAGCCGGGCCCGCTCCAGCGCCTGCCCCGCCTGGCGGCCCACCGTGGTCAGCAGGTCGACGTCGGCCACGCCGAGGGGCTGGTGGCCCACCGGCTCCTGCAGGCTGATCAGCTCGCCGTCCGGCTGACCGCCGAGCGCCACCAGCATGGCGCCCAGCGGGGTGTCGTCGGCGGTCACCGGGATGATGACCAGCTCGGTGTACCCGGCGGCGGCCGCTGCCCGGGCCAGCCGCGGCCAGGTCTGCGCCAGCTGCTCCCCGACCGGGACCGAGCGCACGCCCTGCGCCAGCACCAGCTGCGCCCGGCCGCCGACGGACTCGGTCAGCGCCGCGCAGACGTCCGCGTCGAGCTCCTCGCAGGCGGCCAGCTGGACGCGGACGTCGTCGGCGCGGCGGCCGCTGCGGTCCAGCAGCCACAGCCCGGCGCCGGCCGCGCGCACGGCCCGACGACCCCGGTGCACCACCACGGCGGCGGCGTCGGCGGTGGTGACCGCGGCGGCCAGCTCGACGACGAACTGCTGGAGGGTGCGGGAACGCAGCTCGGACTCCTCCGCGGCCCGCTGGGCGGCGAGCCGGTCGGCCTCGTACCGCCTGCGCATCGTCGCCTCGAACAGCGTGATCCGGACCAGCACCGGACGGTCGGCCGCGTCTCGGACCTCGACGGCGTGCGCCAGGCAGGGCACCGTGCCGCCGTCGGCCCGCTGCAGGTCCAGCGCCACCTCGCGGACCGCCCCCTGGGTGCGCAGCAACGGCACCAGGTGGGTCTGGATGAACACCCGGCCGCCCACGGTGAGCAGCTCGGCGAACCGCACGCCCAGCACGTCGCCGGCGGGCCGGCCGATCCACCCGCAGAAGGTCCGGTTGACCTGGACCACCGTGCCGTCGGGCACCATGGAGAGGTACCCGCAGGGCGCGTTCTCGTAGTACAGGTCGGCGGGGTCCTCGGCGAGCAGCCGGGCCAGCTCGCCGTCGGCGCGCGACCCGGTGTCGGCGCTCACCGGTGCCTCAACCGACCGACGCAGGCGTGAGGAACGAGCGGATCGCGGCGATCGTCTCCTCCGGGGCGCTCAGGTGCGGGCAGTGCCCGGTCGCCGACAGCCGGGTGAGCACGCTGCCGGGGATCGCCTCGTGCACGTACCGGCCCACCGCCTCCGGGGCGATGACGTCGTCGGTGCACTGCAGCACCAGCGTCGGCACCGTGACGCCGGGCAGGTCGGCGCGGTTGTCGGAGAGGAAGGTGAGCCGGGCGAAGCGGCGGGCCACCTCCGGGTCGGTGCGGCAGAAGCTCGCGGTGAGCTCGGCGGTCAGCTCCGGCCGCTCCGGGTTGCCCATGATGACCGGGCCCATCGCCGTCGACCACCCGGTGTGGTTGCTGTCCAGGGTGTCCAGCAGCTCGGCGATGTCGGCCCGGCTGAACCCGCCGGTGTACTCGCCGTCGTCGACGTACCGCGGGTTGGGCCCGACCAGCACCAGGGCGCCGAACAGCTCCGGTGCCTGCTGCTGGGCCAGCACGGCGATCATCGCGCTCACCGAGTGCCCGACCAGGACGACGTCGGAGAGCCCCAGCTCCCGGCAGAGGGTGACGACGTCGGCGGCGTGGCCGGCCAGCGACCCGTGCCGCTCGGGGTGCCAGGCCGAGGGGTCGGAGTCGCCGAACCCGACCAGGTCGAGGGTGACCACCCGGTGGTCGGTGGCGAAGTCGGGCACCAGGTGCCGCCACATCTCCTGGCTGCACCCGAAGCCGTGCACGAACACGATCGGCCGGGCCGCGGCGGGGCCGGCCACGCGGGGGTGGTTCCGCGCGCTCACGACCATGCGGACGACGGTACCCAGCGGCCGGGTTCCGCGACAGCCCGCCCCGAGCGGCTCAGCCCGGGCGGACGTCGGAGAGCACGACCCCGCTGGCCGGTCGGGCGGGGATGCGGCCCAGCGAGATCGACAGGTCCTGCTCGGGCAGCGTGTAGTCCAGCCCGGCCAGCCGCAGCACCAGGGCCGACAGCAGCGCGACGGTGATGTCCTCCCCGGGGCAGCGGTGCCCGGTGCGCGGGTCACCCGCGCCCTGCGGCACCAGCTCCCACTGGTCGATGTCGCGCACCCGGTCGCCGTCCAGGAACCGCTCGGGCCGGAACGCGAACGGCTCGGGGAAGAGCTCGGGGTCGTGGTTCTGTCCCCACAGGTCCAGCAGCACCATCGACCCGGCGGGCACCTGCGCGCCGTCGAACTCGACGTCCCGCGGGCTGCGCCCGCCGATGAACGGCGCGAACGGGTAGAACCGGCGCACCTCGTGGGCGAAGGCGACGGCGAAGGCGCGGTCACCGCTGCGCAGCCGCTCGCGGTGCTGCGGCCAGGTGTGCAGCGCGTGCGCGGCGAAGGCGACGAACCAGCAGACGGCGACGGTCGGCCGGATGACGTTGAGGATCTCGACCGCGGCGACGCGTGGCTCCAGCAGCTCCCCGTCGGAGTCGCGGTGCCGGGCGACGACGTCGACGACCGACCCCGATGGCACCGCGCGGGCGCCCTCCCGGACCTCCTCGACGATGCCGGCCAGCCAGCCCTCGCGACGCTGCCGCGCCCGGCGGGCCCGCCAGTGCCGCGGCGCGGCGGTGGCGAACCCGTCGATCTCGGTGGTCAGGTCCCGGGCCAGCGCGGGCACCTCGTCGTCCTCCACCGGGACCGCGGCCCAGTCGCACACCCCGCGGGTGATGACCCGGCTGACCTCGTCGATCAGCACGATCTCCCGCTGCTCGGCCCAGCGCGGCACGGCGGCGTCCCACGCCGCGCCGACCGCCGCCACCACCTGCCAGGCCGCCGCGGAGTCCATCAGCAGGTCGACGAACATGCCCTTGCGCACCCGGTGCGCCTCGCCGTCGAGGGTGTGCACCGCCCCGTGGCCGAACAGCGTGCTGACCACCGGCTCGGGCAGTGCGCCGCTGCGGCGCACGTTGTCCTCGTCGTACAGGAACCGCGCTCCCGCGGGTCCCTTGACCCCCAGCGTCCGGCGGAACATCACCCGGCTGTGCACGGTGTCCCGCCCGGTGGCACGCCGCCGGTCCGGGAACCAGGCGTAGCCCTTGGCGAGCATCGGGATGGTCTTGTCCAGGAGGGGCCTGCGGCTCATGAGGGTTGCTGTGCCCACCGGGAACCGCGTCGGAAACAGCCGTTCCACCGCGGGTCAGCCGGCGTCGGCCCGGCCCAGGTCGACCAGCAGCCGGCGGACCTCGTGCCCGGCCCAGCTGCGGCGGGTGCCGGTCGCCAGCGCCTCGGCCACCCCGCCCAGCGCGTCCGCCAGCTCCTCCTCCTCCGCGTCGAGCAGCCCCCGGTAGGCGGGGTCGAGCAGGTAGCCGGTGGGTCGGCTGGACAGGCAGCCGAGCAGGTCCAGCAGGATCTCCAGCCGGCGGGCGGCCTCCGGCCCGGGCGTGTCGGCGGGCGCCATCGCCACCGTGACGACGTCCTGCTCCCACAGCCGGGCGCGCACCGGGTCGGCCTGCAGGGACAGCACCGTGCCGGTGCGCCGGCGCGGGGACTCCCCCGGCCGGTGCAGCACGCTGCGCACCTGGTGGGCGATCCGGATCAGGTCGTCGTCCAGCATCGAGGTGCCGACGAACAGCACGTGCCGGGTGAGCAGGAGGGACTGCAGCACCCCGGCCAGCGCCGTCCGGTGGTCGCCGAACTCCAGGTACTGCTCGCGGGTGAGCACGATGCTGTCCGGGTGCGCGGCGTCCCCGTGCAGCTTGAGCAGCCAGGGGTCGCCGGCGGTCGCCTCGTCGAAGGGCAGCACCCGCAGTGGGCGGCCGACGTCGGCGGCGGCGAGCTCGACCAGCGGGTCGTAGTTGGTGGTGACGTACTCCCCGACCGGCAGCCCGGCGATCAGCGCGTGCGCCAGCGCGTAGGGCCCGGGGCCGAAGCGCTGCTGCACGTACCCGGTCAGCACGTCGCGGCCCAGCGACCGGGCGAGCAGCGCGGCGGCGTCCTGCGGTGGGAGGCCGGACAGCCCCGACCGCAGGGCGCCGGCCAGCCCGGCCTGCTCGGCGAGCTCGTCGAGCAGCACCTCCCAGGTGGGCAGCCCGGCGGCCGCGCTGACCCCCGCACCCAGGAAGACGGCGAGCGCCCCGTCGCGGGCGCGGCCGCCGAGCTCCTCGGCCACCGCGCGCAGCTCCTCCGGCAGCCGCCAGCCGCCGCCCTCGGCCCGGCGGACCCGCTGCGCGGCGGCCAGGTCGCTGGGCCGCCGCAGCACCAGGGCGACGTCGAAGCCGTGCTCCTCGGCGGCCGACCGCAGCACCGGGAGCAGCTGCTGCAGCAGCTCCCCGCGCCGTCCGGCCGCGCCACCCCACCCGGTGCCCAACGCCGGCAGCCCGACCAGCCGGCGGGCCCGGCCGTGGTCCGGTGCCTCGACCCGCCGGGCCGCGACGGCGGCCAGCGCCGCACGCGCGCCCTCGAGCAGCCAGGACAGCCGAGCGTCCTCGGCGCCCCGGCGGTCCCCGGAGTCCACCGTGTCGACCAGCCAGGCCCGGCGCGCGCCGCAGCCGGGCACCTCCTGCACCCGGTCGCCCCCGGTCCACCCGGCGACGCAGGCCCCCTCGGCGTCCCGGTCGCGCAGCGAGCCGTCCGGCAGCAGCGGCAGCCAGTCGGTGGTGACCCGGCCGGCGCAGTCGGTGGGCACCAGGACGTCGTCGCAGGACAGCCGGGTGAGGTCGGCCCCGACGACGAAGACGTGGCCGCTCATCGCCCGCTCATCGCCCGGACGGCGCCGGGTCGCCGCCCTGCTGCTCGGCGCGGACCGCGGCGTAGGCCGGCCGCCGGAACCGGGCCACCGGGCCGTCGGGCACCAGCCCCGGCGGCGGGTCGAGCACGGCGTCGAAGTGCAGCGGCGGGTCGACCGGCTCGGCCGGCGCGCCCAGCACCACGCGGGCGAACGGCTCCCAGGGTCCCCGGTCGAGCGCCGCGGCCAGGGTGAAGGCCGTGCCCGGCGCCCGGACGGCGAGCGTCGCGCGGTCGCTGGGCAGGGTGGCCGGGCGGGCCCACGCCGCGAGCACCACCGGCCCGACCGGGGTGCGGTAGGCCATGATCGAGCTGTAGGTCGCCGCGGCGTCCCGGCGCGGCACCGGCACCAGCCGGGTCAGCCGGCCCCGGCCGGTGGTGCTCAGCAGCAGGTCGACCGGGCGGCCCCCGGGCCCACCGTCGGGCAGGCGCAGGGCCAGGCCCAGCACGTCGGGCAGCGCCGCGGGGAGGCCCGCACCGCGGCTGAGCCGCACCAGGGCCTGCTGCTCCCCCGGGCGGTCGATCCAGTCCACCCCCCAGGGGGCGGCCGGTCCGGTGCCCTCCAGCCGCGCGGGGAAGAGGACGCCGTACGGGTGCATCGGCTTGGCCCGTCGCAGCCGGGCCAGCGCCACGAGCGGGCGGGCGACGGCCCGCCCGGCCGTCGTTCCGAGGTCTGCCATGTGCTGCGGGGTTACCAGCCGGGGCCCTCGTCACCCCTCGGCGGCGGGCTGAGCAGGATGGCGCGGTGACCACCTCCGCTCCCCCGCTGGGCCTGCTGCTCGACGTCGACGGACCGATCGCCAGCCCGGTCACCCGCACGGTGGCCGCCCCCGGCCTGGTCGAGGACCTGCGCACCCTGCTGGCCGCCGGCGTGCCGGTGGTCTTCAACACCGGCCGCTCCGACGCGTTCCTCCGCGCGCAGGTCCTGCCGCCGCTGCTGGCCGGCGGCCTGCCCCGCGGCGCGCGGCTGCACGCGGTGTGCGAGAAGGGCGCGGTGTGGACCTCGATCGGGCCGGACGGCGCGGGCCCGGTGCACGTCGACGAGGCGCTCGCGGTGCCCCCGCTGGTGCACGAGGTGGTGGCCGAGCTGCTCCCCCGCCACCGCGACACGATGTTCCTCGACGACACGAAGCGGTCGATGGCCAGCGTCGAGGCACGCACCGACGTGCCGGCCACCGACTACACCCGGGCGCAGGCGGCCTTCGACGCCGAGCTGGTCCACGCCCTCACCGGCCGGGGTCTGGGGATCGGCTACCGGGACCGGGTGCACCCGGACGCCGCCGGCGCCGTCCCGTGGCGGGTCGACCCCTCGGTGATCGCCACCGACGTGGAGTCCGCCGACGTCGGCAAGGACCTGGGCGCCCGGCGGGCCCTGACGCTGCTGAGCGCCGACGGGCCGCTGCCCCGGGCCTGGCACACGGTGGGCGACTCCCGCAGCGATTACCGGATGGCGGACCAGCTGCACGCGCTGGGCCACCGGGTCACCCACGTCGACGTACGACCGGCCGGCCCGCTGCCGGCGCGGCCGTACCCCGTGCTCACCGACCCGGCCCTGGTCGACGACGCCGCCGGCGCCGCGCACCTGCACGGGCTGGTCGCCGAGCTGCGCCGGAGCTGATCCGGCAGGGGCCGGCCCGGCAGGCTCCGAGCCGGCCCAGTGCCGGCTCAGTGCCGAGTGGTGCCGCAGTCGTCGCAGCGCTTGCGGCTCGTGCTGTTGGAGCGGTGGCAGTTGTCGCAGACCCAGACGGTCCGCTCGAGGGTGCGCATCTCGCGGTGGATCCTCCCCGGCCGGCGGGCCGGCCTCGTCGCGCCCGGCAGCTCCCGGGATCACCGGCGTCGTTGCCGCGATCGACGCTAGGTCGGCCGGATGACGGGGAGGTGACGCGGACGGAACGAGTCGGGGCGGCCCCGGGTGGGATGCGACACAGCTCAGCGCAGGGCGCCGGCGCCGCAGCCTCCCGCGCTGCACGCGCAGCTGCCGCACCCGGCCGGGGCAGCCGGCTCCGGCCGGCGGGCCAGCCGGGCCAGCCCGGCGGCGGCGGCCAGGTCGGCCACGCCGAGCACGCCGGCCAGCGCGGCCGCCGCGACCCGCGCGGTGGCCAGCAGGGTGTCGACCCCGCCGGCGACGCCGAGGGCGGCCGCACCGAGCACCAGCACGGCCCCCAGCGCCAGCCCGGCGCCCCGGCCGGCGGCAGCGGCGGCGAGCGCGCTCGGCACCAGCACGACGCCGGCGAGGAGGACCCAGCCGGTGGCCGTCGCGGACAGCAGGGCGACGAGCACCCCGACCACGCCGAGCCAGATGGCGACCGCCCCGCCGACGGCGCCGGTGCGCGTCAGCTCCCCGGCCCGGGCGCTGCGCAGCAGGCCTGCACCGCGGACGACCGCGAGGACCCCGACCGCGCCGAGCAGCAGCCGCGGGCCGACCGACCAGGTGAGCGCGAGGACCGCCAGCGCGATCAGGACCGCGCCGAGGGCGGCCGTCCGGGGCCACGTCCGCCGGGCCTGCTCAGGGGTGGTCGGGGCGGTGCCGGGCAGGCGGCCGGCGGTCACGGCGTTCGTCACCGGCCCAGTGTCCCCCACCCCTGCGCGGAACCGGCCGGGCCCCGGGCCCGGCCGGCTGGTCGTCCACCCGGCGGCGCCACCCCAGTTGTGCCACGCTGATCGCCGCATCGGGGGCAGGACGCAAGGAGTTCAGCGGTGGGGACGACCTCGGGGACCGGCACCTCGGCACAGCAGGCGGGCGACAGCGACGCCCTGGAGAACCTGGCCCGGGTGGGGCTGATCGCCTACGGCGTGGTCCACCTGCTCATCGCGTGGCTGGCGCTGCAGCTGGCCTGGGGCGGGAGCGGCGGTTCCGCCGACCAGTCCGGCGCCATGGCCACGCTGGCCGCGCAGCCCTTCGGCCGGACGTTGCTCTGGGTGCTGGCGGTCGGGCTGGTGGCGCTCGCGGTCTGGCAGCTGGCCATGTTGCTGCGCCACGCCCGGGGGCTGCGCAGCTCCGGCGACGAGCGGAAGGAAGCCCTCACCGGCAGCGCGAAGGCGGTCGCCAAGGCGGCCGTGTACGTGGTCCTGGCGATCACCGCGATCCGCTTCGCCACCGGCGGCGGGCAGTCCAGCTCCGGGCAGGAGCAGCAGACCGTGGCCGGCGTGTTCGGCTGGCCCGGTGGCCGCTACCTGGTCGGTGTCGCGGCCCTGGTCGTGATCGCCGTGGGCGCCTACCACGTGCACAAGGGCCTCAGCGGGCGCTTCCTGAAGGAGATCGACACCGCGCACGCCTCCGCCGGCCAACGGCGGCTCATCGAGCGGTTCGGCCAGGTCGGCTACCCGGCCAAGGGCATCGCCCTCGCCCTGGTGGGCGGCCTGCTGGGCTGGGCCGCGATCACCTTCGACGCGGCGAAGGCCAGCGGCCTCGACGGCGCCCTGCAGACCCTGCTCGATGCCCCCTTCGGCCAGGTGCTGCTCACCCTGGTCGCGGTGGGCATCGCGGCGTTCGGCGTCTTCTCCTTCTTCCGGGCCCGGTTCCCGCAGCGCACGTGACCGGCGGGGTGACCGGCGTCCGGCGGCGGGTGCACGACGCGGTCACCCGGGCGCGGGAGGTGACCGACCACCCGGTCCTCGAGCACCTCGCGCGGGTCGGGCTGGTCGCCTACGGCGTGCTGCACCTGCTCATCGCCTGGCTGGCGGCCCGGATCGCCTGGGTCGTGGAGCCTCAGCCCCAGGACGCCGACCAGACCGGTGCGCTGCAGGCGGTGGCCGGCTCGCCCGGCGGCCTCGTGCTGCTGTGGGTGATCGGGCTGGGGCTGCTGGCGCTCGCGGTCTGGCAGGGCGGGGAGGTGCTGCGCTGGTGGACCGGGCTGCTGCGTCCCGGGCACCGGCTGCGGGTGGCGGTGGTCTGCGCCAAGTGCGGGGCGAAGGCGGTCGTCTACGCCGTCCTCGGGGCGACGGCCCTGCTGTTCGCCGCCGGCGCCGGGTACCAGGCCGACGAGCGGTTCCAGGAGCTGACCGGAGACGCCCTGCTCATCCCCGGCGGCTCGACCCTGGTGGCCGCGGTCGGCGTCGGCGTCGCCGCCGTCGGGGGCTACGTGGGGCTGCGCGGGGTGACCGGCGGCTTCATGCGGGACGTCGACCTGCACGCCGCGCCCGACCGGTGGGAGCCGCTGATCGAGCGGATCGGGCAGGTCGGCTACGTGGCCAAGGGCATCGCCTTCGCGCTCTCCGGCGGGCTGCTGGTCCACGCGGCGGTGACCCGCGACGTGGCCACGGCGACCGGGCTCGACGGCGCGATGATCGCCATCGGTGCGGTGCCGACCGGGCAGTGGCTGCTCACCGCCGTCGCCGCCGGCTTCGCCGCGTTCGGGGTGTACGCGCTGGCCCGGGCCCGCTACCCCGACCGCGACCCCTCGGCCTGACCTGCCACCTCACTCCCCACGCACTTCGCGCGCTTCCCATGCGGTGCGGTGCGTGGGAAGGGCGCGAAGAACGTGGGACGGGCCCGCACCGTCAGGTGGGGTGACGCTGGACGCCCTCAGGCGTCGACGACGGTGAAGACGTCCCAGAGCCCGGTGATCTGCAGTGGCCGGACGACGGCGCGGGCGGTGCCGCAGCGCATCTGCAGGGTGCGCCCGGCGGCCAGCGCGGTGCGGTGCGCGGTGGCGAGCACCGACAGGCCGGCGGAGTCGAGGAAGGTGACGCCGGACAGGTCGAGCTCGACCACGTCCAGGCCCGGCCGGGCGAGCACCTCGAGGAGGGCGCCGCGCAGGCCGGGGGCGGTGGTGGAGTCGACCTCGCCGCTCACGGTCACGGTGCATCCAGCGGCGCTGGGCACGGGGGCGAGGTGGACGGTGACGTCGATGCGGGTGGGGTCGATGTCGACGGGAAGTGCGGTCATGATCGCCTCCGGCGGGGACCCGAGCACGGCCGGCGACGTTGCCGGCCTTGCGGCCGGACCTCAGCCGAGGTCCGGTCGCGGCTGGTGATTGAACCGCGTGGCCCTGACGCTAGGGAGCCGATCGGCTGCGCACAAGAGGTCTTCGGCGTGGCGGATCCGCCACGCCGGGGTGACCAGCCATCCGAGCGGCCGGCGACGGGTCAGCCCCAGACCTCCTGGGCGGTCTCCACGACCAGCGCGAGCTTCCGGATCTGGTCGTCGCGGGTGAGCGCGTTGCCCTCGACGGTGGAGGAGAACCCGCACTGCGGGGACAGCGCCAGCTGCTCCAGCGGCACGAACCGGGCGGCCTCGTCGATGCGCCGCTTGAGGTCGTCCTTGCTCTCCAGCTCCGGCCGCTTGCTGGTGACCAGCCCGAGGACGACGCGCTTGCCGGCGGGGACGAACCGCAGCGGCTCGAACCCACCGGAGCGGGCGTCGTCGTACTCGAGGAAGAACCCGTCGACCTCCAGCCCGCCGAACAGCGCCTCGGCGACGAAGTCGTAGCCACCCTCGGCCACCCACGAGGAGCGGAAGTTGCCCCGGCACAGGTGCGTGGTGACGGTCAGGTCCGCGGGCCGGTCGGCCAGCGCGGCGTTGATCTGCCGGATGTAGCGCTCGTGCTGGTGCTCGGCGTCCCGGCCCTGCCCGGCGAGCTCGGCGCGCTGGGCCGGGTCGTTGAGGTAGGCGAGGCTGGTGTCGTCCAGCTGCAGGTAGGTGCAGCCCTGCGCGGCGATGCCCTGCACCTGCTGGCGGTAGGCCGCCGACAGCGCGTCCCAGAACGCGTCCTCGTCGGGGTAGACGGCCGGGTCGATCGCCGCCGCCCCGCCCCGGTAGTGGACCATCGACGGTGACGGGATGGTCAGCTTCGCCGTCTGCCCGGGGCCCACCTGCGACTGCAGGAACGCGAAGTCCTCGCCGAAGATCGGTTCGTCGATGGCCAGCGGGCCGTCGACGTGCAGGCCGGCCGGGGCCCAGTCGATCGACCCGTCCGCGTTCTTGAAGTGGACCTGCCGGCCCTCACCGGCGACCTTGGTGATCCCGTCGATGGCGTAGATGAAGTCCATGTGCCAGGTGGCGCGGCGGAACTCGCCGTCGGTGGCGGTGGCCAGGCCGACGTCGCGCTGCAGCTGGACGGCGTCGGCGATCGCGGCGTCCTCGATGCCGCGCAGCTCGGCGGCGTCGATCTCCCCGGCGGTGTGCCGGGCGCGGGCCTCGAGCAGGGCGGGTGGGCGGAGCAGGCTGCCGACGTGGTCGGCGCGGAACGGCGGGCCGGAGAGGTCGGGCATGGCTCCAGCATGCCCGGAACCCCTGGGGTCCGCCGCCGGGGGTCCACGGCGGGGATACTGGCGGGCATGTCGAAGCGGACCGTCGTCGCCGGGGTCGCGTGGCTGGTGCTCACCGTGCTGGCGTTCCTGGCCGACCCGCTCCTCGGGGCCGTGGTGCTGATCTTCGGCGCGGCCGGGGTCGTCGTCGTCCAGCTGTCGAGCACCTGGGACGAGCACCCGGACTTCGAGGCACGTGAGCTCGTCCGCGCCCGCCGCCGCAAGGCCAGGTGGGAGGCGAACGCCGACGTCCGCGAGCGCGACCGGAGGCGCTACGAGGCGCACAAGGCGCGCCAGGCCGCGAAGGCGGAGAAGGCCCGGCAGCGCGCCGAGCAGTGAACCCGGCGCGCCGATCGGGAACTCGGTCGACCCACCGGGACCGGGGCCCTAGGGTCCTCGTCATGGGCACCCCCTCGCTGCGGCTGCGGACCCCCCGCCTGAGCTGATCCGCCGCGGGCGCTGACGCGCAGCCCCGCCGGCCGCCGGTCCGTGACCGGCCGCACCGCACCCACCCGTTCCCCGGCCACGTCCGCCGGACGTCGCGGGCCGGCCCTGCCCATTCCTGGAGACCCTCATGTCACGACCCACCGCTGTTCCCGGGGGCGCCGCCGCCGAGGCGCGCGCCCAGCTGCCCGAGGACGCGCACGCCGGCTTCGACCGCCTGGTGCACGCCGTGCTCACCTCCCCCGGCAACGGCGGGCAGTCCGCGCGCGGCGCGGCGCTGCGCAGCCAGCTGCCCGGCACCGCCGGGGTCCGCTGGTTGCACGCCGAAGGGCTGTCCCCCACCGCGCGGGCCTCGGCGCTGACCTCCGACCACTGGCTGTCCCCGCACACCGCCTGGGCGGCGCACGAGCGGGCGCCTCGGGGCGGCGGCCGGCCGGCCGGCTCGTCCGGCCGGGCCGACAGCCGGCACGGGCACGCGCCCGGGGCGCAGGCCGCACCGCGCTGGTTCTGAGGAGGGAACCCCCGCGCCTCCCCGGCCCCCGTGCAGGGGCCCGCCGCGAGCCTGCGAGCGGTGGGGGGCACGGGGATCCTTCACCAGCCGACGGCGTCCTCGGCCGCCAGCTCGGCGGCCCGGTCGGGGTGCGCGAACGCCTCGGTCAGCGCGGCCCGCAGCGGCCACACCCCGGCCCGCCAGGCCAGCGCCCGGCCGAACGCCGCCGGGGTGCCGTCGACGGCGTCCGGGTCGCCCGGCCACCAGGGCACGGTGCGCCCGCCGGTGACGGCGAGCTCGGCGTGCACCGCCACCTGCCCGGGCAGCTCGGCCAGGCCGAGCCGGGCGGCGGCCAGCCCGGCGCCGGGCACCTCGGCCCACGGCAGCGTCCGCACCGGCCGGCTGGTCACCCGGGCCCGCCCGGCGAGCTCGGAGGCCAGCGGCAGGTCCAGCAGGTCGGCCACCGCGCCGGGCGCTCCCCCGGCCGGCACCAGTGCGCGGTCGACCAGTGGCTGCAACCACGGCGCATCGAGCACGACGGCGTCGTCGACCACCTGCCGCGGGCCGACCCGCACCCGCTCCGGCGGGTCGACGTCCACGCCGTCCAGCGCGGCCGCGAGCTGCGCGTACACGGTGCCCACCACGGCCGGGACGACGCTGCGCCCCGGGTCGCCGAGCCGGTCGAGCAGGTCCAGCGCGTCGTCGACGTCGGCCAGCACGTCGGCGACAGTGGCCGGTGGGGCGAGCAGTGCCAGCACGTCCGCGGGCAGCTGGGGAGCCGATTCGTACAGTCCCTGTAACTCCGTGCCCGCCGGGTGCCGCAGCCGGTCGGGTCGCTGCCCGTCGAGCACCGGCGACGTCCGCAGCCACCAGCGCAGGTAGCCGGGCACGAGGGTGCCGGCGAGCCGCACGTCGGCCCGGGCCTCCGCGGGGAGGGCGGCCAGCAGCGGCAGCGCGCGGGGCCAGTCGCGGACCAGCTCGAGGTCCCGGACGGCGGTCAGCGCCGGCCAGTCCGGCGGCGGGGCGTCGGCGGGCAGCCGGTCGAGCACCGCGTCGGCCCACTCCTCGGCGCGGTCGACGTCGAGGTCGTCGGGGTGCTCGGCGTGCACGGTGGCGAACCCGTCGAGCACCCCGACGGCGACCAGCGCCGCGCGGTCGTGCCGGCGGGCGAACCCCCGGTCCAGGGTGCCCAGCGCGCCGCGCTCGAGGACGGCGGCCAGCGGTGAGCCGGGCAGCACCAGCTCCCCTGCCGGCGCCCAGCCACCGTCGTCGTCGGGCAGCGCCAGCTCGGCCAGCTCCGGGTGCTGCCCGCCCTCAGCGGCGGCGACCAGGGTGAGCACGGCGTCGGCCAGCGGCGTGACGTCCTCGCCGTCGTCGGCGCGGTCCAGCGAGCTCCGCACCGCCGCGACGACCGCCGGGTCGGCGAGCACCGCGGCCGCGGTGGCCGGTCGGGCGCCGAGGCGTTCCAGCACCTGCGCGGCCCCGCCGGTGACGGCCGCCGGGTCGGCGATCCGCAGGCCCAGCGGGGCGAGCCGGCCGGGCGGCAGGGCGGGGTCGGGCAGCAGCACCCCGGCGGGGCTCTGCGCGGTGCGGCCGTCGGCGAGCGGCACCGGCAGGGCGGCGAGCTCCTCCCGGTCGGCGTCGGCCAGCGCGGTGTACAGCGCGGCCCACCACTCCCCCGGCCGTTGCACGCCGCGCACCGCCTCGACCACCTCGGCCAGCCCGGCGCGACGCGCGCCCAGCGCGGCGAGCACCGGCCCATCGGTGCGCCGGGACCAGCCGGCCGGCAGCAGTCCGGGCAGCACGCCGGCCAGCGCGGCGACCCGCTCGGGCGTCGGGTCGTCGAGGGCGACCGCCCGGTCGGGCCGCAGCGGCGGCTCCTCGGGGTCGGCGGCCGGCAGCCAGGCGGTGCGGGTGAGCCGGTCGAGCACCGCCCGGCAGAGCGCGGCGTCCAGCTCGGTGGCGGCCAGGCCCGCCGCCGGCACCAGCCGCAGCAGCACCGGTTCGGCGGGGAGCCCGGCGAGCAAGTCGGCGTAGGCGTCGGCGAGCACCGCCAGCAGGGCGTCGGTGACCGGCCCGGGGGCGACGTGCCGGCGGTCCGGGCCCAGCGGGAACGGGGCGATCAGCCGGGCGGGCAGCGACACGGGCTCGTCGCTGGGGGTCGGCGCGTGCAGCACCTGGCGGCCGGGCAGCGGAACGGGGACGCCGTCGTCGTCCAGCGGCACGGCGCAGGTGACGGTGTACCCACGGCGATCACGCTCCTCCACCGGGCGGTCGGCGAACAGCTCCGCGGGCAGCTCCCCGGAGCGGGCGACCACGGCCCACGCCGTGCGGACCGGGCCGTCGGCGAGCAGGACCCGGCCGTCGTCGGTGGCGCGGGTCAGGGTGCGGACGGTGCCGTCGAACGCCACCTCGATCTCGGCGAGCGCGGGCAGGCCGAGCAGCAGCGTCGGGCCCAGGTCGCGCAGCGCGGCCCGCACGACGGCGCCGGCGCCCGGGCGCAGCGGCAGGACGACGGCGGTGACGAAGCCGTCGGGCACCTCGCCCGGCGCTTCGAAGGGCAGCCGGAGCACCGGGACGGCGCCGCCACGACGGTCCAGCTCGGCGGCGAGCTCGGGGACGGCGGCCACCGCCTCCCGGGTGGCTGCGGCGCTGAACCGCACCGACCGGTCGGTGGAGAGCACGGCGGGCTCGTCGCTGACCGCGAGCACCGCGGCGAAGCCCACGCCGAAGCGGCCCACGCCCGCACCGTCCCGCTTGTCCGAGGCGCGCAGACTGGCCAGCGCCTGGACCCCGGCGTCGTCGAGCGGGGCGCCGGTATTGGCCGCGGTGAGCGTGCCGTCGGTTCCGTCGCTGCTCAGGGTCAGCCGGAGCCGGCCGGGCACCCCGGCGCGGGCGGCGGCGTCGGCGGCGTTCTGGGCGAGCTCGACCAGCAGCCGGTCCCGGTAGCCGCCGCGGGCCAGATCCTCCTCGGCGTTGGCGTCCTCCCGGAACCGGGGCGGGGAGTCGGTCCAGGCGGCGAGGACCCGCCGCCGCAGCTCAGCAGGCTCGGGCACGCGGCCGAGCATCCCACCGCCGGCCAGTACGTCGATGGAACCGGGCATCCCGGTGACGTGACACCCTCGCCGTCGTCGGGCCCAGGGCCCGGTGACGCCGGTGAGGGGATCAGGCGATGACGGTGCGGCCCATCGTGAGCGCACTGACGGCGGTCGTCGTGCTGACCGGTTGTTCGTCGGGCGAGGGACGTGGGACGCGGCCGATCGTCGGGTGGTCGGCCGCCGACGACGTGCTGCACCTGTGGCTGGAAACCTGCAACGGCGACCCCAAGACCGACGTCGTGCAGACGGACGATGACGTGACCGTCACCGTCGTCTCGACGAAGCACGACCCCGGGGACGCGTGCCAGGACGCGGTGACCGTCACCCTCGATGACCCCCTGGGCTCCCGCACGGTCATCGACGGGTCGACCGGTCGCGAGGCATCACCGATGGAGGGTTGACGCCTTCCGACTAGTTGTACTGACCCGCAGCGTTGTTGACGCGGTCGATGGGTGAGCGTCCGCCGATGCCGAGGTGGGGCCGGTTCAGGTTGTAGTGGTTCAACCAGGTCGGCAAGAGGGCGGTGCGGTCGTCGTTGCTGGC
>NZ_JBJHAQ010000043.1:0-30741 GCF_054051115.1 Modestobacter sp. SYSU DS0904
CCCCCCCCCCCACAGCCGCCCCCCCCCCCCCCCCCCCCCCCGCCCCCCCCCCCCCCCCCCCCCCCCCTCGCCCCCCGGGGGGGGGGGCGCGCCCCCCCCCCCCCCACTTCGGCGACACGGGCGGTGGGCGGGTGAGCCGGGAGGTCGACGTCCCGGCGCTGGTCGACGGGGTCCTCGCCGGCGAGCGACGGGCGGTGGCCCGGGCGATCACCCTGGTCGAGTCGCGCCGGGCCGACCACCGGGACCGCGCCCAGGAGCTGCTCGTGCAGCTGCTGCCGCACGCCGGCGGAGCCCGCCGGGTCGGCATCAGCGGGGTGCCCGGCGTCGGCAAGTCGACGTTCATCGACGCCCTCGGCGTGCAGCTCACCGCCGCCGGGTCGCGGGTGGCGGTGCTCGCGGTCGACCCGTCGTCGGCGCGCTCGGGTGGGTCGGTGCTCGGCGACAAGACCCGGATGAGCCGGCTGGCCGTCGACCCCGCCGCGTTCATCCGGCCGGCGCCGACCGCCGGCACCCTCGGCGGGGTGGCGCAGGCGACCCGGGAGTCGATGGTGGTCGTCGAGGCCGCCGGGTACGACGTCGTCCTGGTCGAGACCGTCGGTGTGGGGCAGTCGGAGACCGCGGTCGCGGAGATGGTCGACTCGTTCCTCTTCCTCACCCTGGCCCGCACCGGTGACCAGCTGCAGGGCATCAAGCGCGGCATCCTGGAGATCGCCGACGTCGTCGCGGTCAACAAGGCCGACGGGCCGGGGGAGGCCGACGCCCGCCGGGCCGCCCGCGAGCTGGCCGGGGCGATGCGGATGTTGCGCGGTGCGGCGGTGCCGGTGCTGACCTGCGCCGGGCTCTCCGGTGCCGGGCTGGCCGAGCTGTGGGCCGCGGTGGTCGCGCACCAGGACGAGCGGCGGGCCTCCGGCGAGCTGGACCGGCGCCGGCGTGAGCAGCAGGTCCGCTGGGTCTGGCAGCTGGTGCGCGACGCCCTGGAGCACCGGCTGCGCGAGCACCCCGGCGTCCGCTCGCTCGCGCCGGAGCTGGAACGCGAGGTGCTGTCCGGCGAGCTCACCCCGGCGCTGGCCGCCCGCCGGCTGCTGGGCACCTTCCTCGGCTGAGCAACCCGCCGGGACCAGCGGCTGGGGACCGGGGGCTCAGGTCCGGAAGACGACGGTCCGCAGCATGACGAAGTTCCAGACGGTGCCGACCCCCTGGGACAGCGCCCAGGCCAGCGTCACCGTCCAGCTCCGGTCGGGGAGCAGGGCGAGGGCCGCCGCGTTGACCCCGAGGATGAGGAAGAACGTGCTGCCGTAGAGCAGCGCGAAGCCCAGCGCCTGCCGGCGGCCGCCCGCGACCCGGAAGGCCCAGCGGCGGTTGAGCACGTAGGCGGTCGTGGTGCCGCAGAGGAAGCTCAGCGCGCGTGCGGCGTGCACCCACAGGCCCAGGTGCAGGGCGAGGGTGTAGACGGTCAGGTCGACCACCGCGCCCAGCAGCCCCACCACGAGGAACCGGGTGGCCTGGGCCACCAGGCCGACGCGCGGCCCCGGATCAACCGACACGTGCCACTCCTGCCCGTCCGCGCGACCCGTACGCTGCGACGAGGCCCATCTGCCCGAGCGTAGTGAGCCGCGCAGCGGAGGTCGCTGTCGCCTCGGACACGTCCGACGGCAGCCGCACCGCCGTACCGCGTGGTGGACGACCGGTGGCCCGGACGTGGGGATGATGGGCACCGCCAGCAGTCGGTCCACGCTTGGAGCAGCAACCATGACCCGCATCGTGATCATCGGCGGCGGCCCGGCCGGGTACGAGGCGGCCCTGGTCGCCGCCCAGCTCGGCGCCGACGTCACCGTCGTCGAGCGGGACGGCATCGGCGGGGCGAGCGTCCTGTCCGACTGCGTGCCGTCCAAGACCTTCATCGCCTCGGCCGGCGCGATGACCGCGGTCCGCCACTCGGCCACCCTCGGCGTCGCCGGCACCGAGCTCGGCCGGGCCGCCATCGACCTGCCGGCGGTGAACACCCGGATCAAGGGGCTGGCGGTCGCCCAGTCCGCCGACATCCACCACCGCCTGGCGTCCGAGGGCGTGCGGATCATCGGCGCCTCCGCCCGGCTCGCCGACGAGGTCCGCGGGCTGACCGTGCACCGGGTCGAGGTGCTGGACGCCGACGGCCAGGTGACCGAGACGCTGGAGGGCGACGTCGTGCTGATCGCCACCGGCGCCGACCCCCGGGTGCTGCCCGGCGCGGAGCCCGACGGCGAGCGGATCCTGTCCTGGCGGGACGTCTACGAGCTCACCGAGATGCCCGAGCACCTGGTGGTGATCGGCTCCGGCGTCACCGGCGCCGAGTTCGCCTCCGGTTACCTGGAGGCCGGCGTCCCGGTCACCCTGGTCTCCTCCCGGGACCAGGTGCTGCCCGGTGAGGACTCCGACGCCGCCGCCGTGGTCGAGCAGGTGTTCCAGTCCCGGGGCGGGCGGATCGCCGAGCGCAGCCGGGCGCAGAGCGTCGTCCGCACCGAGAAGGGCGTGCGGGTCGAGCTCACCGACGGCCGGGTCGTCGAGGGCTCGCACGCGCTGATGACCGTGGGCACCGTGCCGAACACCAGCGGGTTGCAGCTGACGGAGTGCGGGGTCGAGCTGACGCCGTCCGGGCATGTCGTCGTCGACCGGGTCTCCCGCACCACCGTCCCCGGGATCTACGCGGCCGGTGACGTGACCGGGGTCTTCCAGCTCGCCTCGGTCGCCGCCATGCAGGGCCGGATCGCCATGTGGCACGCGCTGGGGGAGGCGGTCGCGCCGATCCGGCTGAAGACCGTCTCGGCCAACGTCTTCACCCACCCGGAGATCGCCACCGTCGGTGCGCAGGAGAAGACGCTGGCCGAGGACGCCGACGTCGAGGTGGTGCGGCTGCCGCTGGCGACCAACGCACGGGCCAAGATGGGCGACCTGCACGACGGGTTCGTGAAGCTGTTCACCCGCCGCTCCACCGACGTCGTCGTCGGCGGCGTCGTGGTCGCCCCCGGGGCGTCGGAGCTGATCCTGCCGATCGCGCTGGCGGTCACCAAGGGCCTCACCGCCGCCGACCTGGCGCAGACCTTCGCGATCTACCCGTCGCTGTCCGGGTCGATCACCGAGGCCGGGCGCCGGCTGATGGGCGTGGAGGACGAGCACAGCTGAGCTCCCCCTCGGGAGGGGGTGGGGTCAAGCCGGGGCACGGGTGGGCCGATGAGGGAGAGACGTCGTCCTTCTCGCAGGAGCTCCCGTGCCCCAGCTCACCCGGTCGCGCCATCCGCGGCTGCTCGTCCTCAGCCTCGCCCTCGTGGCGCTGGGGGCACCCATCGCGCTGCCCGGGACCGCGTCGGCGGCCCCGGCCACCGAGACCGTCGTCGGGCGGCTGGTGCAGGCCTGGCCGGAGCACGACCTCGAGCACGACGACGAGCACGACCACGAGGGCGCCGACGACCACGAGGAAGCCGCGGACGCCCCGCTGAGCTGGGTCGAGACCGCCTCCGGCGCGGTCCGCATCCCGACCGACGACCTCGCCGACGTGCCCGAGGCGGAGGTCGGGGCGAGGCTCGAGCTCACGCTCGGGCGGACGGTGCGGGACGAGCCGGCCGCCGAGGACGGGCTGCTCCCCGCCCGCGCGGTGCTCGACGCGTCGGTCGTCGCGCCTGCCCCGACGGCACCGCCGCTGGCCGCCGTCGACGGCGCCGCCGACGAGGTGACCGTGGTGCTCGCCGTGCCCCGCGGCGGCGTCGCGGACGGGCAGTCGCTGCAGCAGCTGGTCGACACGCTCAACGGCCCGGTCTCGGGCTTCTGGGCCGGGCAGACCGACGGCGCCATCCGGCTGCGCGTGCGCGCCGCCGTCGACCTGCGCGCCGCGCCCACGGCCGCCGGCTGCGAGGACCCTGCCGCGCTCTGGGAGGAGGTCGGCCGGCGCATCGGCTGGACCCGGGCGCCGCGTCAGCACCTGCTGGTCCACCTCCCCGCCGGCGCCAACGGCTGCTCGGTCGGGCTGGCCGAGGTCGGCCCGCACCGCACCGCCGGCGGCCGGGTCTACGTGCGCACGGCCGCGCCCACCGTGCTCGCGCACGAGCTGGGCCACAACTTCGGCCTCGGTCACTCCTCGGAGGTGCAGTGCGACCGGCAGGTCGAGACCGGTGCCTGCCAGATCACGCCCTACGCCGACTGGTACGACATCATGGGCATCTCCTGGTCCGAGGCCGGCACCCTCAGCGCCCCGCAGGCCGACCGGCTGGGCGTGCTCCCCGCCGACGAGGTGGTCACGGTGGGCCCGGACAGCCCGTGGGGCTCGTACGCCCTGGCCCCCGTCGCGGCCGCGACCGGGACCCGCGCGCTCCGGCTCGCCGCCGCCGACGGCTCGGTCTACTGGCTGGAGTACCGCGCCCCCGTCGGGCAGGACGACTGGCTGGGCTCCCCGTCCCGGAACTGGCCCGCGCTGCAGGCCGGGGTGGTGGTCCGCCGGTCCGGCGCGGTGCCGGACACCGCCCTGATGCTGGACGCCACCCCGAGCGCCGCCGCGCTCTGGGGGCAGGACCGGCAGGTGGCGGTGCCCCCGGGCACGTCGCTGACGCTGGCGGGCGGTCAGTTCACCGTCGCGGTGGACGGCCTGGGGTCGGTGGCCGCCGTCCGGGTGGCCGGCCGCCCCGGCGCGGTGCCCACCGGCGCCCAGGAGGGCATCGGCGGAGCCGGCTCCACCTACCTGCTGAACGACTCGTTCACCGGGCAGGCGACCACCGTGTTCACCTTCGGCGACCAGCGGGACATCGTGTACCGCGGTGACTGGGACGGCAACGGCACCGACACCCTCGCCGTCCGCCGCGGCAGCACGTTCTTCCTCCGGAACAGCAACAGCACCGGCCCGGCGGACGTCGTGTTCAGCTACGGCGACCCGGGGGACACCGTGCTGGTGGGCGACTGGGACGGCAACGGCACCGACACCCTCGCCGTCCGCCGCGGCAGCACCTTCTTCGTGAAGAACGACACCCGCAGCGGCGTCGCCGACGTCGTGTTCGGCTACGGCGACCCGGGGGACACCGTGCTGGTGGGCGACTGGGACGGCGACCGGGACGACACCCTGGTCGTGCGCCGCGGGGCCACCTACTTCGTCAAGAACGACACCCGCACCGGGGTCGCCGACGCGGTCTTCGGCTACGGCGACCCGGGCGACACCGTGCTCGTCGGGCGCTGGACGCGCGGCGCGGGGAGCACCCTCGCCGTGCGCCGGGGCGCCCTGTACTTCCTGCGGCACAGCCTGACCAGCGGCGTGGCCGACCAGGTCGTCGGCTACGGCGACCCGGGCGACACCGCGCTGGTGGGGGACTGGAACGGGGACGGGGTCGACGGGCTGGGCGTGCGCCGGTAGGCGTGCGCCGCTGGTCAGCCGGCCGCGTCGGTGATGGTGCAGAGGACGGCGCCGCTGGGCACGGTGGCGCCCACCTCGGCCGACAGCGCGCCCACCGTGCCCGCCTTGTGGGCGAGGATCGGCTGCTCCATCTTCATCGCCTCGAGGACGACGACGAGGTCACCGGCGGCGACCGTCGCGCCGTCGGCGACCGCGACCTTCACGATCGTGCCCTGCATCGGCGCGGTGAGGCCGTCGCCGGAGGCTGCACCGCCACCGCCGCCCCCGCTGCGCCGACGGGGCTTGGCCCCGCCGGCGGCCGGAGCCGCACCGCCGGCGGCCAGCCCGGCGGGCAGGGAGACCTCCAGCCGGCGGCCGCCGACCTCGACGACGACGGTCTGCCGGGGCTCCTCCTCGTCGGCGGCGGCCGGCGCGGCGGAGTACGGCGGCACCTGGTTGTCCCACCCGGTTTCGATCCAGCGGGTGTGCACCGTGAACGGCTCGCTGGTGAAGGCGGGGTCCCGCACGACCGCGCGGTGGAAGGGGACCACGGTCGGCATCCCCTCGACGATCAGTTCGTCCAGCGCGCGGCGGGCGCGCTGCAGCGCCTCGGTGCGGGTCGCACCGGTGACGATGAGCTTGGCCAGCATCGAGTCGAACGCGCCGGCCACCTCGCCGCCGGCCTCGACGCCGGAGTCCCAGCGCACGCCCGGGCCCTGCGGCACCTCGAGCCTGGTGACCGGGCCGGGGGCGGGCATGAAGTTCCGCCCGGCGTCCTCGGCGTTGATCCGGAACTCGATGCTGTGCCCGCGCGGGGTGGGGTCCTCGGTGATCTCCAGCGGCAGGCCCTCGGCGATCCGGAACTGCTGGCGCACCAGGTCGATGCCGGAGGTCTCCTCGGTGACCGGGTGCTCGACCTGCAGCCGGGTGTTCACCTCGAGGAAGGAGATCGAGCCGTCGGTGCCCACGAGGTACTCGACGGTGCCCGCGCCGTGGTAGCCGGCCTCGCGGCAGATCGCCTTCGCCGAGGAGTGGATCCGCTCCCGCTGCTCGTCGGTGAGGAAGGGCGCGGGGGCCTCCTCGACCAGCTTCTGGTTGCGCCGCTGCAGCGAGCAGTCGCGGGTGCCGACGACGACCACGGTCCCGTGGGTGTCGGCCAGCACCTGCGCCTCGACGTGCCGCGGCTGGTCCAGGAACCGCTCCACGAAGCACTCGCCGCGGCCGAAGGCGGCGACCGCCTCGCGCACCGCGGAGTCGAACAGCTCGGGGATCTCCTCCAGCGTGCGGGCGACCTTCAGCCCGCGGCCGCCGCCGCCGAACGCGGCCTTGATCGCCACCGGCAGCCCGTGCTCGCGGGCGAAGGCGACCACCTCGTCGGCGTCGGCCACCGGGTCCTTGGTGCCGGGCACCAGCGGGGCGCCGGCCCGGGTGGCGATGTGCCGGGCGGCGACCTTGTCACCGAGGTCGACGATCGCCTGCGGCGACGGGCCGATCCAGGTCAGGCCGGCGTCGATGACCGCCCGGGCGAAGTCGGCGTTCTCGGAGAGGAAGCCGTAGCCGGGGTGCACCGCATCGGCGCCGGAGGCCCGGGCGGCGTCCAGGATCTTCGCCACCACCAGGTAGGAGTCGCCGGGGGTGGTGCCGCCGAGCGCGAAGGCCTCGTCGGCGGCGCGCACGTGCAGGGCGTCCCGATCGGGCTCGGCGTAGACGGCGACGCTGGTGAGCCCGGCGTCCCGGCAGGCACGCGCCACCCGCACCGCGATCTCGCCGCGGTTGGCGATCAGGACCTTCTGCACGTTCGTTCTCCCTCGAGAGGCGGGTGGAGCGGGTGGGTCAGCGCTGCCAGAGCTCGGTGATCGGCACCCCGAGCGTCGCCAGCTGGGTGCGCAGCAGCGGCAGCGACAGGCCGATCACCGCCGACGGGTCGCCCTCCACGCGGCGGACGAACGCCGCGCCCAGCCCGTCCAGGGTGAAGGCGCCGGCGACGGCCAGCGGCTCACCGGTGGCCAGGTAGGCCTCGACCTCGGCGTCGGTGGGCTCGGCGAAGTGGATGACGGTCGAGGAGACGCCGACGTCGCGCTGGGCCACCCGGCCCTCGCGCACGTCGAACACCGCCTGGCCGGTGTGCAGCACGCCGCTGGAGCCGCTCATCCGCTGCCAGCGGAGCCGGGCGTCGGCGGCGTCGGCGGGCTTGCCCAGCGGCTTGCCGCGGAACTCCAGCAGCGAGTCCGCCCCGACCACCAGGGCGTCGGTCTGGTCCCGGGCGACCGCGCCGGCCTTCGCCGCGGCCAGCAGGGCGACCAGCTCGCCGACCCGGGGCGCGGTCACCGAGTCCTCGTCGAACCCGCTGACCACCACCTCCGGGTTCAGCCCGGCCTGCCGCATGAGCTGGAGCCGGGCCGGGGACTGGGACGCCAGCACCAGGCGCCGGGGGGTCACGCGGGGCCTCCGGCCGCGCGCCAGCCGCCCGGGCCGGCCTGCAGGGCCCGGCGGTGCAGGCCGGCCGGGGACGCCCAGGCGCCGACCGGGGTGGGCCGGCGGCGGGGACGGCGGGCCGACAGCGCGGCGACCACGACGGTCAGCGCGGCGAGCTCCTCGGCGGAGGGCGCGCCGCGGACGACGCGCAACAGCGGGGTGGCCATCTTCTCGTCCTGTCGTGAGGAGTGGGGCCCGGAGGGTCCCGCGATCGAGCGACCGAGCGGCTCCGTGGCGGCCGGGGACGGCACCTGGTCGCGGTGCGGCCCGGAGGATCGCGGTGTCACAGCGGGATGTTCCCGTGCTTCTTGGGGGGCAGCGTCTGCCGCTTGTTGGCCAGCAGCCGCAGTGCCCGGACGACGTGGACGCGGGTGTGCGAGGGCGGGATCACCGCGTCGACGTACCCGCGGTCGGCGGCGACGTACGGCGACAGGAGCGCGTCCTCGTACTCGGTGATCAGCTCCGCGCGGCGGGCCTCCGGGTCCTCGGCGGCGGCCAGCTCCTTGCGGTAGAGGATGCCCACGGCGCCCTGCGCGCCCATCACCGCGATCTGCGCCGTCGGCCAGGCGAGGTTGACGTCGGCGCCCAGGTGCTTGGAGCCCATCACGTCATAGGCCCCGCCGTAGGCCTTCCGGGTGATCACGGTGATCTTCGGGACGGTCGCCTCGGCGTAGGCGTAGATCAGCTTCGCGCCGCGCCGGATGATGCCGTCCCACTCCTGCGAGGTGCCGGGCAGGAAGCCGGGGACGTCGACGAAGGTGAGCACCGGGACGTTGAAGGCGTCGCAGGTGCGCACGAACCGCGCCGCCTTCTCGCTGGCGTCGATGTCCAGCGTGCCGGCGAGCTGGGTCGGCTGGTTGGCGACGACGCCGACCGGGCGGCCCTCCACCCGGCCGAAGCCGGTCAGGATGTTCGGCCCGAACAGCGCCTGCACCTCGAGGAACTCGCCGTCGTCGAGCACGTGCTCGATCACGGTGTGCATGTCGTAGGGGGTGTTCGCCGAGTCCGGGACGAAGGTGTCCAGCTCGAGGTCGTCGTCGGTGAGCGCCTCGGGCAGGGCGACGTCGACCGGGGGCACCTCGACGGCGGGCAGCGGGTCGAGGTTGTTGCTGGGCAGGTAGGACAGCAGCGCCTTCACGTAGTCCAGCGCGTCGGCCTCGTCCTCGGCCAGGTGGTGCGCGACGCCGGACTTGGTGTTGTGCGTCCGCGCCCCGCCCAGCTCCTCCAGCGTGACGTCCTCGCCGGTGACGGTCTTCACCACGTCCGGGCCGGTGATGAACATCTGGCTGGTCTTGTCGACCATCACGATGAAGTCGGTGAGGGCGGGGGAGTAGACGTGCCCGCCGGCGGCCGGGCCCATCACCAGGGAGATCTGCGGGATCACGCCGGAGGCGTGCACGTTGCGGCGGAAGATCTCCGCGTACAGCCCGAGGGAGACCACGCCCTCCTGGATCCGCGCGCCGCCGCCCTCGTTGATCCCGACCACCGGGCAGCCGGTGCGCAGCGCCAGGTCCAGCACCTTCACGATCTTCTCGCCGTAGACCTCACCGAGGCTGCCGCCGAACACCGTGGCGTCCTGGGAGAACACGCACACCGGGCGGCCGTCGACCGTGCCGTGGCCGGTGACCACGCCGTCGCCGAAGGGCCGGCGGGCGTCCATGCCGAAGTTGGTGGACCGGTGCCGGGCGAACTCGTCCAGCTCGGTGAAGGAGCCCGGGTCCAGCAACGCCTCGATCCGCTCCCGGGCGGTCATCTTCCCGGCGGCGTGCTGCTTCTCCACCGCGCGCGCGGAGCCGGCGTGCGTGGCCTCCTGGACCCGCCGTTCGAAGTCCGCGAGCTTCCCGGCGGTGGTGTGCAGGTCGACGTCGGCGGGGAGGTCTTCCCCCGCGCTCCCGAGTTCGGCGGCACTCACGGGCCGTAGCGTAGTGACGTGACCGACGGCCAGCCTCCGGCAGCACCCCACCCCGACCGTCCTCCCCTCGATGCGGAGGCGCTGACCGCCGCGCTGGCCGGTGGGCTGTGGCGGTCGGTGGAGGTGGTCGACGAGGCCGGCTCGACCAACGCCGACCTCGTCGCCCGTGCCGTGGCGGAGGAGGCGGAGGACCAGGTCGCGGAGGGCCAGGTGCTGGTCGCCGAGCACCAGGTGGCCGGGCGTGGGCGGCTGGACCGCAGCTGGACGTCCCCGCCGCGCGCCGGGCTCACCGTGTCGGTGCTGCTGCGGCCCGACGTCCCCGCCGCCCGGCGCGCCTGGCTGTCCCTGCTCACCGGCGTCGCACTCGCCGAGGCGGTGGGCGAGGTCGCCGGCGTCCGGGCCTCGCTGAAGTGGCCCAACGACCTGCTGGCCCCCGGCGGCGCCAAGCTCGCCGGGATCCTGGCCGAGAGCTCGGGCCCGGCCGTCGTCGTCGGGGTGGGGCTCAACGTCTCCACCACCGCGGACGAGCTGCCCGACACCGGGACGTCGCTGGCGCTGGTGCGCGGGGAGCCGGTCGACCGGTCCGCCGTCCTGCTCGGCTTCCTGCGGGTGCTGGAGCGCCGGTACCGCCGCTGGGTGGCGGCCGTGGGGGACCCGGTCTCCTCCGGTCTCGCCGCCGACTACCTGGCCTGGTGCGGCACGGTGGGCAGCGAGGTCGCCGTGACCATGCCGGACGGCTCGGTCCTCGACGGCGTCGCGGAGGCCGTCGACTGGGACGGCCGGCTGGTAGTGCGCACCCCGGCCGGCGTGCTCGAGCTGGCCTCCGGCGACGTGCGGCACGTGCGGGGGAGATGACCCTCCGGCCCCGCGGCGGGCCCGCCGAGCGCGCTGTCGCGCGCAGGTTCCGTGGCGGGTCGCGGGTGGGTGCGTGACCTGGGGGAAGAGGTGGTTCATCCTGGCGTGGTGGCGTACCCGGACAAGGTGCTCGGCGACGACGAGGAGGTCGTGGCGCACCTGCACCCGCACTGGCTGACCGTCTTCTGGCCGATCGTGGGCTTCCTCGCGCTCGTCGGGGCGGCGTCCTTCGGGGTGGCGCTGGTGCCCGCGGGCGACCAGCAGGCCACGTGGCGGCTGGTGGTGGTCGCGGTGGCGGCCGTGCTCGCCCTGTTCCTCGTCGTGGTCCCGCTGCTGCGCTGGCGGACGACGCACTACGTCGTCACCACCCACCGGCTGCTGTACCGCACGGGCATCCTCTCCCGGCAGGGCCGGGACATCGGGCTGTCCCGGATCACCGACGTCTCCTACCGGCAGACGCTGTGGGAGCGGGTCGTCCGGTCGGGCACCGTGTCGATCGAGACGGCGGGGGAGGGCGGCCCCACCGTGCTCGCCGCCATCCCGGACAGCGAGGGCGTGCAGCAGCTGCTCAACCAGCTGGTCGAGGAGGACGCCGACCGGCGCGCGTGGGGCTCGTACCCGGGCGGCTCCGGCCCCGTCGCGCACTGACCCCGGCGCCCGGCCTGGGGCGGTTGGGACGGGTGTGACGACGCCGGCGGAACCTGACGAGGAGCCGGCCGGATTCTGGAGTGTTCCAACTGAACGTGACCACTCATGCGCGATTAGCGTCCTCGGCGGGGGTCACCGGACCGGTCCCTCACGCACACCGAACCCGGGGGAGGGCCTCGTGTCCACGCACAGGACGACGACGGTCGGACGCAACCGCCGACCGAACACGAGCGCCTCCGCGGGCCGGGTCCACCAGGCCGCGGCCACCCCGGGGCAGCCGGAGGTCCCGGGGGTCCTGCGCGGGGAGATCCGCTCGCTCACCGGCCTGCGCATCGTCGCCGCCGCGTGGGTGGTGTCCTTCCACTTCATGTTCACCCCGGGCAGCGCCTACGAGTCGGTGTGGGGTCCGCTGCGGCCGCTGCTGAACACCGGGGCGCTCGGCGTCGACCTGTTCTACGTGCTGAGCGGCTTCGTCATCACGCTGTCCTACCTCGAGCTGGGCCGGCGGCCGGGCGCGCGGTCCACGGTCACCTTCTGGTGGGCGCGGATCTGCCGGGTCTGGCCGGTGTACGCCGTCGTCACCACGCTGTTCGGCGGCTGGCTGCTGCTGCGGTCGACCTGGGTGACCGACGGGAACCTGGCCTACCAGACCGAGCAGCCGGTGCTCGACGGCTGGCACTACCTGGAGCAGCTGCTGATGGTGCAGCTGTGGACCCGGCCCTCCTTCGAGGGCGCCTCGTGGGTCGGCCCCGGCTGGTCGATCAGCGCCGAGTGGCTCGCCTACGTGTGCTTCCCCGTGCTCGTGCTGGTCCTCTGGCGGCTGAAGTCGCTGCCGGCGGTGGTCACCGGGGCGCTCGCGGTGCTGGCGATGGTCCCGCTCGCCTACGTCTGCTACCGCACGGGTGGGCCCTACTTCCCCTGGAGCTGGGTGCTGCGGATCGGTGGCGGCTTCCTGGCCGGCGCGCTCACCTGCCTGGCCGTCCGCCGGATCCGGGTGACCCCCCGGGTGGAGCGGATCGCCGCCGGGGTGGCGGCGTTCGCCCTGCTGGAGATCCTGCTCGGGCTGTGGTGGGGCTTCAGCCGCGGCGGCGGGGAGGGCAACTACGGCGGCGTCGTGGTGGTGGCCTTCCCGGTGCTGGTGGGCGCCCTCGCGATCTCCCGGACCGGCCTGAGCCGGGTGCTGGCCACCGAGCCGATGGTGCACGGCGGCCGCATCTCCTTCAGCTGGTACCTGGTGCACATCCCGCTGTTCGAGATCCTCTGGAACTGCATGGACTGGGTCCCCGGCTTCGCGCCCGGCACCCCGCTGGCCACCGCGGTCGTCCCGCACGTGCTGATCTTCTCGGTCCTGCTGGCCCACCTCTGCTACCGCTACCTGGAGGAGCCGGCCCGCAAGTGGCTGCGCACCCGTGGCCCCGGGCGGCTGGACCGGCGCACCCGGCCGGTCGTGCCGGCCGCCCCTGCCACGGTCTCCCGGACCACGGTCTCCCCGGCGGTGGCCGCTCCGGCGGTGACCGCCCCGGCGTCGGCCGCCGCGGCCGTGGCGACCCCGCTGACGGCCCCCCGTCCGCGCACCGGGGTCGAGCCCAACCGGCTGGACGCCGTCCCCGCCGGGGCCTGGCCGGTCCCGCAGCCGAGCCGGCTGCCGTAGCCGGACGGGTCCGTCACGGTGCGCCTGGCCGGTTCTGTCGGACCCCCCACCTAGCCTCGCGGCATGCGCCTCCTGCACACCTCCGACTGGCACATCGGCCGGTCCCTGCACGGCACCGACCTGCTCGCCGAGCAGGAGCGGGTGCTGGGCGCACTGGTCGACGTGGTGGTCGCGGAGTCCGTCGACGCGGTCCTGGTGGCCGGTGACGTCTACGACCGGGCGGTGCCCTCGGCCGATGCCACGGCGCTGCTGGACCGGGTGCTGATGCGGCTGCGCGCCGCCGGCGCGGAGGTGGTCCTGACCCCGGGCAACCACGACTCGGCCCGCCGGCTGGGCTTCGCCTCCGGGCTCCTGGCCGCCTCCGGTGTCCACCTGCGCGCGGCCACCCCGCTGCTCGACGAGCCGGTGCTGCTCGCCGACCGGTACGGCGAGGTGGCGGTCTACGGGGTGCCCTACCTCGAGCCGGCGGTCGCCCGGCACGAGCTCCAGCTCACCGAGACCCCGGGCAGCGGCAGCCACGCCTCGGTGCTCACCGCCGCGATGGACCGCGTCCGGGCCGACCTGTTCCTCCGCCCGGGCGCGCGCTCGGTCGTGCTGGCGCACGCCTTCGTCGGCGGCGGCCTGCCCAGCGACAGCGAGCGGGACATCTGCGTCGGCGGCGTGGACCTGGTGCCGCTGTCGGTCTTCGACGGGGTCGACTACGTGGCCCTGGGGCACCTGCACCGGCCGCAGTCGCTGAGCGACCGCGCCCGGTACAGCGGCTCCCCGCTGGCCTACTCCTTCGGCGAGGCGGGCCAGGTCAAGCAGGCGTGGCTGGTCGACCTCGACGCCACCGGGCTGGCCGACGTCCGCGCCGTCCCGCTCCCCGCGCCCCGGCAGCTCAGCGTCCTCACCGGTGACCTGGAGCAGCTGCTCGCCGATCCGTCGCTGGCCGCCGTCGAGGAGCACTTCGTCTCCGCCCGGCTCACCGACCCGGTCCGCCCGTCCGACCCGATGCGTCGGCTGCAGCAGCGCTTCCCGCACTGCGTCCACCTGGAGTGGCAGGGCGCCGCCGCCGGCGACGACCACCGCAGCTACACCGAGCGGCTGCGCGGCCGCAGCGAGCTCGACGTGGCCCTGGAGTTCGTCGACCACGTCCGGGGCGCCCCGGCGAGCACCTCGGAGCGGACCCTCCTCGGCCGGGCACTCGCCGTCGCCGACCGCGAGGACGCCCTGCGATGAGGGTCCACCGGCTGTCCCTGACCGCCTTCGGCCCGTTCCCCGGCACCGTGGACGTCGACTTCGACGAGGTCGGTCGCGACGGGCTCTTCCTGCTCTGGGGCCCCACCGGCGCCGGCAAGACCACCCTGCTGGACGCCGTCGTGTTCGCCCTCTACGGCACGGTCCCCGGCGCCCGCGGCGAGGAGAAGCGGCTGCGCTCCCACCACGCGACCGACGAGGTGCGCACCGAGGTGGCGTGCGAGGTCACGCTGGGCGGGGAGCGGCTGCAGGTGAGCCGCCGGCCGGAACAGCAGCGGCCCAAGAAGCGGGGCACCGGCTGGACGACCGAGCAGGCGCGGCTGGTGGTGCAGCGGTGGACCGGGTCGGCCTGGGAGCCGGTGAGCACGCGCATCGACGAGGGGTCCGAGCACCTGCGCCGGCGGCTGGGGCTGTCGGCCGAGCAGTTCTGCCAGGTCGTGCTCCTCCCGCAGGGCGACTTCGCCCGTTTCCTGCGTGCCGAGCCGGAGGACCGGACCAGGCTGCTGCGCACCCTGTTCGACGTCGAGCGCTTCGCCCGGGCCGAGGACTGGCTGGCCGAGCAGCGCCGGGTGGCCGAGGAGACGGTCCGGGGTCTGCGCGCCGGGGTGAGCTCCCTGCTGGCCCGGGTGGCGCAGGTCGCCGACGTCGAGGTCCCCGAGGAGCTGGCGCTGGAACTGGTGGGCGTGGCGAGCCCCGCCGGCCGGGCCGCCACCTGGGTGACCGGGGTGCGGACCGCGGCGGCGGCGGAGCTGGACCGCGCCACGACGGCCGCCGCCGCCGCGGCGGCGGACAAGCAGCGGGTCGACGTCGCGCTCGCCACCGCCCGCGACCTCGACCAGCGGCATCTGCGGCGCGACCGGGCGCGCACCGAGCTCACCCGCGCCGAGGCCGAGGCGGCGGAGATGGCCGCGCTGCGGGTCGAGGCCGACGCCGCCCAGCGCGCCGGGCAGCTGCGGGACGTCATCGCGGCCGCCCGCCGGACGGCGGAGGCCGCCGGCACGTCCTGCGCGCGGGCCCGCCGGTCGTGGGTCGAGGTCGCCGGCGCCGAGCAGGCCACCCCGGCGCTGGCGCGGGCGCTCCGCGACGAGGTGGCCGCGCTCCGGGTGCTGCTCCCGGAGGTCGACCGCGCGGCCGAGCTGCGCCGTCGTGCCGAGGCGCTGGTCGTCCGGGTCGCCGAGGGTGGGCAGCGGTGTGCGGCTCTGGGCGTCGAGGCGGACACCTGGCCGGGCCGGCTCACCGCCGCAGAGGAGCTGCTCCGCGCGGCCGAGACGGCGGCGGCCCGGCTGCCCGGCCTCAGCACTGCGCGGTCCACCCGGGAGGCGGCGGTCGCGGCCGCGCGGGAGGCAGCGGCGCTGACGCCCCGGGTCGAGGGTCTGTGGCAGCAGGTCGAGGCCGCGCGAGAGTCCTGGCTCGATGCCCGGGAGGCCCGCGCGGACCTGCTGGCGCGCCGGCTGGCGGGCATGGCCGGGGAGCTCGCCGCTGCGCTCGTGGCGGGCGCCGAGTGCGCCGTCTGCGGGTCCACCGAGCACCCGCGGCCGGCCGCCGCCCTCGAGCCGCTGGTGACCGAGGCGGCCGAGGAGGCGGCGCGGGTCCGGGTCGACGAGGCCGAGGCGGCGCTGAGCACGGCCCGCACCCAGCACCAGCAGCTGGTCGAGCAGCTGGCCACGCGCCGGGCGCAGGCCGGTGACCAGCCGCTGGACGAGCAGCTCACCGAGCTGACCCGGCTGCGCGAGGCGGAGCAGGCGGCGTCCACCGAGGCCGCCGAGGTCCCGGCGCTGCGGGCGCGGCTGGTCGAGCTGCGCGCGGCCAGCGACTCCGCGGCCGCCCGGCTGGCCGGGCTGCGCGAGGAGCTGGAGGTGCAGCGCGCCGAGCTGGTGGCCGTCGAGGAGGCCGTCGCCGCGGTCCGGGACCGGCTCGACACCGCCCGGGGCGACGACCCCGACCTCGCGACCCGCGTCGCGCGGCTGGACCGGTGGGCCGATCGCTGCGAGCAGCTGGTGACCGCCGAGCGCGAGGAGCTGGAGGCCCGCGCGGCGGCCGACAGCGCCCGGGAGGTCGCCGCGGCCCGGGTGGTGGAGGCGGGGTTCGCCGACGTCGCCGCGGCCGCGGCCGCGGTCCGTGAGCCGGGCCGGCTGGCCGAGCTCGGCCGCCGGCTCGACGAGCATGCACGGCGTCGGGCGGTCGCCGAGGCGGCGCTGGCCGAGCCCGACCTGGCCGACCTGCCCCCGCGCCCCGACCTCACCGCGCTGGAGGCCTCCTGCGCGCAGGTGACGTCCGCGCGGGAGGCCGCCGTCTCCGCCCTCGACGTGGCCCGCACCCGGGTCGAGCACCTCGACCGCCTGGCCGGGGAGCTGACCGCCGCTGACGTCGAGCTGGACGACGCCCGGGTCCGGGCCGAGCAGGTCGGGGACCTCGCCGACCTGGTCAACGGGCGCGGGGCCAACACCCGGCGCATGCGGTTGGAGTCCTTCGTGCTGGCCGCGCGGCTCGAGCAGGTCGCCGCCGTGGCCAGCCGCCGGCTGTCGGACATGTCGGGCGGCCGCTACACGTTCCTGCACAGCGACGCCCAGGCCCGGCACGGGGCCCGGGGCGGGCTGGGGCTCGACGTCCTGGACGAGTACACCGGCGTCCGGCGGCCGACCAAGACGCTCTCCGGCGGGGAGAGCTTCATGGCGTCCCTCGCGCTGGCGCTCGGCCTGGCCGACGTCGTCACCGCCGAGAACGGCGGCGTGCAGATCGACACCCTCTTCGTCGACGAGGGCTTCGGCAGCCTCGACCCACAGGCGCTGGACGCGGTGATGACGGTGCTCGACGAGCTGCGTCGGGGCGGTCGGACGGTCGGGCTGATCAGCCACGTCGAGGAGGTCCGCAACCGCATCCCCAGCCGGCTCGAGGTGGTGGCCAGCCGGAACGGCTCCCGGCTCGCCGGCTGATCGAGGTCCTGCGACCGGTCAGCGGGCGCTGCTGGGAGCGGACGCGACGGCCGTCTCGGCCGGCGGGAACACCCACTTCTTGTAGCAGAGGAACCGCAGCACCGTGCCCAGCCCGATCGAGACCAGGTTGACCAGCTGCAGCACCAGCGCGTCCTCCTGACCCAGCGGGTAGCGGACCAGGGCCACCACGGCGAGGTTCAGCAACAGGGTCAGGCCGTTGACCACCACGAACAGCACGTACTCCCGCCGGAACCCGGTGCGGGCGCGATGCGAGAACGACCAGTGGCGGTGGGCGAAGTACGCCACGGTCATCGACACCAGCGTGGAGCCCAGCCGAGCCGTGACCGCGCCGACGTCGGCGTGCGCGTACAACAGCTGGAACAGCCCCAGGTCGATCACCAGGCAGACGGCCCCGACCACGCCGAAGGCGCCCATCTCCTTGACCAGCAGCCGCCATGCGCCACCGATCGAGCGGGACGTCGGGAGCGGAGGGCGCACGAGCGTCGAGTCTAGGCGCGCCCGCCCCGGCCGGCCGATCGCCGACGCGAACACCGGTGGGTGACTGTCCTTCTCGACGGGGCAAGGGAGGATGGGGGCGTGAGGCGGAACAACAGGACCCCGGCGAGCCGGGGCAGACGACCAGGTGCGGTGCGCGCCGGCGTGGCGTGCGCGGCCGCGGTCGGGCTTCTCGCCGGCTGCGCCGGCAGCGACGGTGACCAGGTGCGGGCGGTGGAGAGCTCCAGTACGCCCCCCTCGGCCACGGCGAGCTCCACCCCGCCGACCACCAGCGCGCCGGCCACCGGCGCGCCGGCCACCTCCTCCAGCGGTGGCCCCAGCGCGGTGTCCGCGCCGGCGGGCACCTCCTCCCCGGGCTTCCTGCCGCCGGGGTCCGAGCCCGAGACGTTCGCCGCCGTCGGCGACTCGATCACCGCCGGCTCCATCCCGCTGGACGGTCCGACCGCCGGCGTGGGCACCTGGGTGACCGCCACCGCCACCGAGCCGCTGGAGCTGGCCGACGGCTGGGCGGTCCCGGGCGCCACGACCGCGGACATGCTCGCGGCCGTCGACCCGATGGACGCCGACCACCTCGTGCTGATGGGCGGCACGAACGACGTGATCCGCGGTCTCGACCCCGACCAGGCGATGGCCAACCTGGTCGCGGTGGCGGCCGAGGCCGGCATCCCGGACGTCGTCCTGGCCGCCATCCCGCCGCTGGACTCCCACCCGGACGCCGCGATCGACTTCAACCGGCGGCTGGCCGAGCTCGCGCAGCAGCAGGGCTGGCAGTTCGTCGACCCGTGGGAGGGGATCGGCGACGGCGGCGGCTACCTGCCGGGCACCTCGGCGGACGGCATCCACCCCTCGGCCGGGGTCGTCGACCTGGTGGGCACCCGGATCCGGGCCGCCGTGCTCTACGGCGAGGACCGGTGAGCGGCACCGGAGCCACCCGCCCGTCTCCCGGCGCGGCGCTGGACCCCCGGACCGGCCTGCCGGTGGTGGCGATGGTCGGCGGCGGCCAGCTGTCCCGGATGACCCACCAGGCGGCCGTCGCGCTCGGCCAGTCCGTGCGTGTCCTCGCCGCCGACGCGGCCGAGTCCGCCGCGCTGGTGGCCGCCGACGTCCAGCTGGGTGACCACCGGGAGCTCGCCGACCTGCGTCGCCTCGCCGAGGGCGCCACCGTGGTCACCTTCGACCACGAGCACGTGCCCACCGAGCACCTCCGCGCGCTCGAGGACGCCGGTCACCGGGTGGCCCCGGGGCCCGCCGCGCTGGTGCACGCCCAGGACAAGCTGGTGCTCCGCCGGGCGCTGGCCGCCGCCGGTGAGCCGCAGCCGGCCTGGGCCGAGGTGCGCACCGTGCACGACGCCGCCGCGTTCGCCGAGCAGGTCGGCTGGCCGGTGGTGCTGAAGACCCCGCGCGGCGGCTACGACGGCAAGGGCGTCTTCGTGGTGTCCGGACCCGACCAGGTCGCCGACCTGCTCGAGCGGCACGGCACCCTCCTCGCCGAGGAACGGGTCGCGATGACCCGGGAGCTGTCCGCCCAGGTGGCCCGCTCCCCGTTCGGTCAGGTCGCGGTCTGGCCGGTGGTGGAGACGGTGCAGCGCGACGGCGTCTGCAACGAGGTGTACGCCCCGGCGCCGGGACTGAGCGAGGAGAAGGCCACCGCGGCCCAGGAACTCGCCGTCCGGATCGCCGACGCCCTCGGCGTCGTCGGCATGCTCGCCGTCGAGCTGTTCGAGACCGCCGGGGGAGTGCTGGTCAACGAGCTGGCCATGCGGCCGCACAACTCCGGGCACTGGACCATCGAGGGCGCCCGCACCAGCCAGTTCGAGCAGCACCTGCGCGCCGTCCTGGACTACCCGCTGGGCTCCACGGCGATGACCGCCCCGGTGGTCGTGATGGCCAACGTGCTCGGCGGCGACGCCTCGGCCGACGACTGGTCCGGGCCGGGGCTCGACGAGCGGGTGCACCACCTGATGGCGCACTGGCCGGACGTGAAGCTGCACTGGTACGGCAAGGGCCAGCGCCGCGGCCGCAAGCTCGGGCACGTCACCGCGCTGGGGGAGGACCTCGCCGAGGTCCGGGCCCGCGCGGTCGCCGCTGCCCGCTACCTCGCCGACGGCGTGGTCGACCCCGCCTTCGCCTTCGCCGACCACCCCGCGGCCGATCACCCCGCCGACCACCCCGCCGCCGACCACCCCGCCGCCGACCACCCGGAGCACTGACCGCATGGCACCCAGCAGCGACCCGATCGTCGGCATCGTCATGGGCAGCGACTCCGACTGGCCGATGATGGAGCCCGCCGCCCAGGCGCTGGACGAGTTCGAGGTGCCGTGGGAGGCGCACGTCGTCTCCGCCCACCGCACCCCGCGCCGGATGCTCGACTACGCGGAGTCCGCGGCCGGGCGGGGGCTGCGGGTGGTCGTGGCCGGCGCCGGGGGAGCAGCGCACCTGCCGGGGATGGTCGCCGCGGCCACCCCGCTGCCGGTGATCGGCGTGCCCCGGCCGCTGGACCGCCTCGACGGGCTGGACAGCCTGCTGTCCATCGTGCAGATGCCGGCCGGCGTCCCGGTGGCGACGGTGTCGATCGGTGGGGGCCGCAACGCCGGGCTGCTCGCCGTCCGCATCCTGGCCGCCGGCGACGACGCGCTGCGGGCGCGGGTCGAGCGGTTCCAGGCCGACCTGGCCGCGTCCGTCGTCGCCCGGGACGACGCGCTGCAGGACCGCTTCGACCCCGCCTGACCCCTCCCTCCGCGCCGAAGTGGCCACAATGGCGCGGCCTGTCGTCGACGTGGCCACGTCGGCGAGGAGGGGTGAGGTTGCTTCCCGCCGGGGTGCGGCGGGCTTAGCATCTACTCGTGGGTAACAACGCTGGCCTGTACGCGCTGACCGAGGAGCACGAGGCGATCCGGGAGGCGGTCCGGGAGATCGCCTCACGCGAGATCGCGCCGTTCGCCGCCGAGGTCGACGCCGAGTCGCGCTACCCGGTCGAGGCGCAGAAGGCGCTCACCGCGGCCGGTTTCCACGCCACCCACCTGCCCGAGGCGTACGGCGGCGAGGGCGCCGACGCGATCGCCACCTGCATCGTCATCGAGGAGGTGGCCCGGGTCGACGTCAGCGCCTCGCTGATCCCCGCGGTCAACAAGCTCGGCTCGGTGCCGGTGATCCTGGCCGCGTCCGAGGAGCTCAAGCAGCTGGTGCTGCCCTCCATCGCCGCCGGCGACGCGATGATCAGCTACGGCCTGTCCGAGCGGGAGGCCGGTTCCGACGCCGCCGCGATGCGCACCCGGGCCCGGCTCGAGGGCGACAGCTGGGTGCTCAACGGGACGAAGGCGTGGATCACCAACGCCAGCGTCTCCGAGTGGTTCACGGTCATGGCCGTCACCGACCCGGAGAAGGGGGCCAACGGCATCTCCGCGTTCGTCGTGCACCGCGACGACCCGGGCTTCGCGGTAGGGCCCAAGGAGAAGAAGATGGGCATCAAGGGCTCGCCCACCTGCGAGCTGTACTTCACCGACTGCACCATCCCGGCCGACCGCATCGTCGGCGAGCCCGGCACCGGGTTCAAGACCGCGCTGCGCACCCTCGACGTCACCCGGCCGACCATCGGCGCGCAGGCCGTCGGGGTCGCGCAGGGCGCGCTGGACGCCGCGGTGGCCTACACCAAGGAGCGTCGCCAGTTCGGGTCCGCGGTCGCCGACTTCCAGGGCGTGCAGTTCATGCTCGCCGACATGGACATGAAGGTGCAGGCCGCCCGGCACCTGGTGTACGTGGCCGCGGCCGCCGGGGACCAGGGGCGTCCCGACGTCACCCGGGTGTCCGCCGCGGCCAAGGCCTTCGCCTCCGACGTCGCGATGCAGGTGACCACCGACGCCGTCCAGCTCTTCGGCGGGGCGGGGTACACCCAGGACTTCCCGGTCGAGCGGATGATGCGCGACGCGAAGATCACCCAGATCTACGAGGGCACCAACCAGGTGCAGCGCATGGTGATCGCCCGCAGCCTGCTCCGGTAGCGGCCCCGCCCGCGGTGTGCGAGGTCACCGGCGCTTCAGGTGTCGCGCCGGCCTCGAGTGGGCAGAGCCGTTTCGATCCGGTCAGCAGCAGGCCGGGGACTCGCCTGCCGTCAGGCCGGCCGGCCGGCCCACAGGAGCGGCCATGCAGGTCTGGTCCCTGTCCACCACCCTCGATCGTCCTGCGCGGTCCTCGACCATGCGCCGCGCCGGGCTGGGCGACGGCTTGCTCCGGGCGCTGTGGGTCAGCGTGGGACTGCTGCTCGCACTGCGGGTCGTCCAAGGTGCACGGGCGGGTTTCGACCTGGGCGTCGTGCTGGTGGCCGGCCAGCACCTGCTCGACGGGCAGCCGGTCTACGACGACCCGTTCTTCCTCTACCTGCCCAGCGCCGCGCTGCTGGCGGCTCCTCTCGCGCTGCTGCCCGGCTCCCTCGTCGTGGCCGGGGGCGCCCTGGCGGCCGGGCTGGCGATCGTCTGGGTGGTCACCGCGTCGGTGCGGCTGCTGAACCCGGCGGCGCCGGACTGGTTGGCGCCCACCGTCCTGGTCGGGGCGCTGATCAGCCTCCCCGGCGGGGCTCTCGTCTACGGCGCCAACACCGAGTTCGTCGCGCTGGCTGCGCTCCCGCTGCTCTACCGCTGGGCCGCCGACCGGCGCTGGACCCGGTTCGGGCTGCTCCTCGGCCTGACCGTCGCGGTCAAGCCGATCCTCGTCGGCCTGGTGCTGCTCCCGTTGCTCGCCCGCCGGTGGCGGGCGGTCGGCTGGGCGGTGGTGGTCCCGGTGGTGCTGTCCGCCCTGGCGCTGGCGCTGATGCCCGACCGCGGGCAGTTGCTCGGCACAGCGCTCCCGCGCCTGCTCGGTGGCCCCCCGACCCCGTTCCTCGGCGTCGACGCCTCGCTGTCAGGGGTGCTGCGCGGCCTCGGGGTCGGGGAACCCTGGTCACTCGCTGCCAGGGCCGCCGTGGCGCTGCTCGGCCTCGGCGCCGCCGTCGTCCGCTGGCACCGGCCAGGTGACCCGACGACCCGGGTCGTGGAGTCGGGCACGTTGGTCGTGCTCACGACCACCGTGGCCTCCTCGGTCGCCTGGGACCACTACGCGTTGTTCGCCATCCCGGCTCTCGTCCTGGTCACCCGGCCCGACGCGCTGGTGCGTCGCGGCTGGCTGATGTGGCCCTGCCTGCTGCCGTTGCTCGCGGAGTTCGTCCCGCCGGCCCCGGCCGGGCCGCTGAGCTACGGCGTCCGCGCCGGGGTGGCCCTCCTCGCACTCCTGGTGGTCCTGGCCGGCACGGCGCTGCGGCGGCCGCGGGCGCCGCAGCCCGCTGAGGTTGGGCCGGATCAGCCGCCGGCGGGCACCCGGGCGAGCAGCACGAACTCGTTGTAGGTGAAGAACCGCCCGGCCCAGCGCGGGAACGGGAAGGACCACCGGCGCTCCACCGTCAGCCCCAGCTCCCGGCACAGGTCCGCAAGACCGGCGAAGTCGACGAACCGCACGTGCGTCTCGTCGGAGGCGTAGCCGCGCTCCTGGGGGCAGATGAGCACCACCCGGCCACCGGGGCGGACGTACCGGAGGTGGTCGCGCAGCAGGCGCAGCGCCAGCTCGCGGTCGATGTGCTCGACCAGGTGGGCGGCGAGCAGCGAGTCGAACGCCCCGGGGACGGCGTACCGGGTCTGCGGGAACTCCTCGTTGGTGAAGGCGACCAGCCCGCGGGCGCGCGCCGCCGCCACCGACGAGGGGTTGTGGTCGATGCCGACGCCGTTGCCGTCCAGGTGTGCCAGGTTCCGCCCCAGCCCGCAGCCCAGGTCCAGGGTGCGGCCGAGGTTGAGCCGGCGCAGGTTCCAGCGGTAGGGCCGTTGCACGTCCAGCCGCTGCTTCCACGACTGCCCGGCCAGCCGGGACAGCCGGGCGGTGTACTCGGCCCCCGCGGTGTCCGCCGGCGGGCCAGGTCGGGATGTGGGCTCAGGCGTCGGCATCGGCCCATCCTCCCCGATCGGAGGCACCCGGCGCGCCGGGTCTCAGTCGAGCAGCCGGGAGACCGCCGACAACCGGGAGTCACCGGCCATCGACGCCAGCCAGGTCGCCCAGCCCGGCCGGGTGCGCACCGCCTCCAGCGCGCTGCGGGCGGCCGCGCGGTCGCCGCGGCGGGAGGCGGCCAGCGCCGCGTACAGGTCGCGCGCGCCCTCCGGGGCGAACACGGCGAGGGTCTCGTAGTCGCGCTCGTCGTAGGCGCGCTGCAGGTTCCGCAGCATCCGGAGCTGGGCCACCGGGTCGCCGGAGTCGTCGACCCGCAGGTCGATCCGCACCCCGTCGTCGTCCTCGGTGGCCGGCTCCCCGCCGACGACGAGCAGGGCGGCCGACTGCCGACCGCGCAGGTCGCCGCCGGCGTCCTGGCCCGCGGTCAGCGCGGCCAGCAGCCGGTCGGCGAGCGGCCCGCCGGCGGAGCCGAAGGCGGCCGACATCGCCGGCAGCACGTCGGGGGAGGTGAGCATGTTGCCCTGCACGCTGAACCCGTCACCGAGCAGGTGCCCGCTGGCCGGCAGCGACCCGCGCCCGGTGTCCGCGGCGACCCGTCCGGTGGCGTCGAGCACCGCGATCTGCCGGTCGACGTCCTCGGCGGCGTGCGAGGCGTGCCGCACCAGGTCCTGCGGGGAGGTGCCCGCCGCCAGGCCGGCCATCAGCGAGGTGCCCAGCCCCCGCCGGCTGCGGGCCTGCACCGCCACCACCCCCACCCCGGGCCGCACGGTCGGGACGGCCCGGCCGACGGCGAGGATGCAGGAGGAGACCGCGATGCCCAGGTCCCCGGTGCCCGGGTCCCGGGCGATGACGGAGAAGGTCATCGGCTCTCGTTCCTGCGGCGGGTACGGCACCGCTGCAGGGGCCCGCGCCGAGCGTGCGAGGCGTGGGGGAGAGGCCCCCTTCCAGGGGCCCGCCCTGAGCCTGCGAAGGGTGGGGAGGAAGGGGGTCCTTCCACCTTTCTCACACGCCCGCCGGGAGGGACATCACCGGGACGTCGGCGGGGACCTCCAGCGGTGCGTCGGTGGCGGCCACGACGTCGGCGGCGCTGACCCCGGGGGCGGTCTCGCGCAGCACCAGCCCGGTGGGGGTGACGTCGATGACCGCGAGGTCGGTGACGATCCGGTCGACGCACGCCTTGCCGGTGAGCGGCAGCGAGCACTCCGCGACGATCTTCGCCGACCCGTCGCGGGCGGTGTGCTCCATCATCACGACGACCTCGCGGGCGCCGTGGACCAGGTCCATGGCGCCGCCCATGCCGTTGACCATCTTCCCGGGGATGAGCCAGTTGGCCAGGTCGCCGGCGGCGCTGACCTGCATCGCGCCCAGGACGGCGAGGTCGATGGAGTGGCCGCGGATCATGCCGAAGGACAGCGCGGAGTCGAAGTAGCTGGCGCCGGGCAGGACGGTGACCGTCTCCTTGCCGGCGTTGATCAGGTCGGCGTCCTCCTCGCCCTCGAAGGGGTAGGGGCCGACGCCGAGGATGCCGTTCTCGCTCTGCAGCACCACGTGCACGCCGTCGGGGACGTGGTTGGGCACCAGGGTGGGCATGCCGATGCCGAGGTTGACGTACTGCCCGTCGCGCAGGTCGGCGGCGACGCGGGCGGCGAGCTGGTCGCGGGTGAGCGCCATGGTCAGGCCTCCGTGGTCTCGGTGCCGGCAGCGGCGGGGGAGGCCGCGCTCGGACGGGGGCGGGTGGTGCGCTTCTCGATCTTCTTGCCGGCCGCGCCCACGGCCACGACCCGCTGCACGAACACCCCGGGCAGGTGCACCGCCTCGGGTGGGATCTGCCCCGGTTCGACCAGCCGCTCGACCTCGGCGATCGTCACCCGGCCGGCCATCGCGGCCAGCGGGTTGAAGTTGCGCGCCGACTCGCGGAACACCAGGTTGCCGTGCCGGTCGCCCACCGCGGCGCGGACCAGGGCGAAGTCGGCGGTCAGCGCCGTCTCCAGCACGTAGTCGGTGTCGCCGAACCGGCGGGTCTCCTTCGGCGGGCTGGTCTCCACGACGTTGCCGTCGGCGTCGTAGCGCACCGGGATGCCGCCGTCGGCGACCAGCGTGCCCACCCCGGTCGGGGTGTAGAAGGCCGGGATACCGGTGCCGCCGGCGCGCAGCCGCTCCGCCAGCGAGCCCTGCGGGGTCAGCTCGACCTCCAGCTGGCCGGACAGGTAGAGCCGGGCGAGCTCCTTGTTGCCGCCGACGAAGGAGCTGATCGTCTTGGCGATCCGCCCGGCGTAGAGCAGCACGCCCAGCGCCTGGTCGTCGACGCCGCAGTTGTTGCTGATCGTGGTGAGCCGGTCGGCGCCCTGCTCCAGCAGGGCCTCGATCAGCGCGATCGGCACCCCGCAGAGGCCGAACCCGCCCACGGCCAGCGTGGCGCCGGAGGGGATGTCGGCAACGGCCTCACGTGCGCTGGGGACGACCTTGTCCATGCGGCTGACCACCGTCTCTCGTCGGCTGGGCCGGCGATGTGTCAGACGGGGCGGCCCAGCTCGCGGATCCCGTCGAGCTTCGTGCCGAGCGTAGCGGTGACCCGCTCGGTCTCCGCCCGGCCCTGCAGCCGGGCGGGATCCGGGTCCCGGCAGAGCACCAGGGACGCGCCGGCCGCCAGCGGCGCCAGCAGCCAGGCCACCGGGCCGGCCTCGGTCGCCGTGCGCTCGTCGACCAGGACCCGGTCGCCGGCGACCAGGCCCAGCCGGGCGGCGAGCTCCTCGGCGGTCCGGTTCAGCTGGCCGAGGGTGAGCTGGACGGCGCCGGCGAGCAGGCCCGGCCGGGCGGCGTCGACCGGCTGCCACGGGGTGAAGACGTCGCCGTGCCCGCGCACCTCCAGCGCGAAGTCGCGGGCGGGGCCGGCGTAGCCGGTCATCCCCATGCCCAGCGGGTGCAGCGAGAGGCCCAGCAGCTCGGGCAGGTCCTGCTCCTCCAGCGGCGGCAGCCGGTCCTGGGCGGCGAGCACGACGTCGGCCCCGGTCAGCTGGTCGTCGTCCTCGACCGCGGTCTCGAGCACCGCGGCTCCGCAGCTCCAGACGCCCAGCAGCACCGCCGCGGTCTGCCAGTGCACCGGCAGGGACACCGCCACCGTGCTCCCGGGGCCGACGTCGAACTCCTCCTGGAGCAGGTTGGCCGTCTTGGCCACCCAGTTGGCCAGGGTGGTGCCGGACAGCTCGGTGCGCTCGCCCGAGACGTCGTCGTAGTAGGTGAGCAGCGGCGTCGCCGGGGAGCGGCCGAGGGTGGCGGTGAGCAGGTCGGCGGGGGTCGGTGATCCGGTGGGGGGCACGGCACCAGGGTGGCAGCTGCGCGACGAAGCTCTCCTCCGGTGCACGTTCGGCGGGGGGTGGGCATGGCTACAGTCGTTCCTCGATGAGCGCAACTGCCGGTACCGCCCTGGCCGGGTTCGACCACGGCCTGCTCCGCTCCACCCGGAGGGCACTGGGCGACACCCCGGCCGTCCCCGTCGCCCGCGGGCTCTCCCACTTCGGTGAGCACGCCCTGGGCTGGCTGGCCATCGGGGCGGTCGGCTGGCTCTCCGGCCGCCGCCGGGACGACTGGGCCGCGGGCATGACCGGGGTGGTCGCCGCCCACGCGGCCGGCGTGGTCGTGAAGCGGGTGGTCCGCCGGGTGCGTCCGGCGCTGGACGACGTCCCGGCCCTGGTCGCCACCCCCAGCCGGCTGTCGTTCCCGAGCGCGCACAGCTGCTCGACGGCAGCGGCGGCCGTGGGGTTCGGCCCCATGCTGGGACGCCCGGTCATGGCCGGGGTGACCGGTGCCATGCTGGTGTCCCGCGTGCTGCTCGGGGTGCACTACCCCTCCGACGTCCTCACCGGCGCCGCGTTGGGTGCCGGGGTGGCCACCGCCGTCCGGCGTCGCATGGTCCCGGCGGATCGCATGGCCCCGACCGCCAGCAGGAAGGCGTGACCGTGAGCGCGCACAGCGAGCAGCCCCCCTTGCGCGAGGCCCCGGCCGCCGGCCCGGCCGTCGCGCCGCCCCCCGGGGACACCGGCCCGGCGACGGTGCCACCGCCCCCGCGGACACCGGGCCTGCGCGGCTCCCGCCCCTGGGGCCTCGTCCGCGCGCTGCGTCCCCGGCAGTGGCTGAAGAACGTGCTGGTGTTCGCCGCCCCGCTGGCGGCCGGGCGGGTCTTCGACCCCGACGTCCTCGTGCCGACGATCGTCGCCTTCCTGCTGTTCTGCGTGTCCGCCTCCGGCGTCTACCTGGTCAACGACTCGATCGACGTCGAGGAGGACCGCCGGCACCCGAAGAAGCGGTACCGGCCGATCGCCGCCGGGCTCGTGCCGCGTCCGCTCGCGGTCGCCCTCGCCCTGGTGCTCTTCGCCGTCGCGCTGGTCACGGCGGTGCTGCTGACCCGCCCGGCGCTGGCCGCGGTGCTGGGGTCCTACGTGGTCATCCAGCTGGCCTACTGCCTGTTCCTGAAGAACCAGCCGGTCATCGACCTGGCGGTGGTGGCCTCCGGCTTCCTGCTGCGCGGCATCGCCGGCGGGGTGGCGGCCGGGTTGTTCCTGTCCCAGTGGTTCCTGCTGGTCGCCGCGTTCGGCTCGCTGTTCATGGTGGCCGGCAAGCGGTACTCGGAGCTGGTCCTGGTCGGCGACGAGGCGGCCACCCGCAAGACCCTGCGGGAGTACTCGGCGAGCTACCTGCGCTTCGTCTGGAGCCTCTCGGCCGGCGTCGCGGTGACCGCCTACAGCCTGTGGGCCTTCGAGATGGTGCGGGACCAGGACGGCATCCCCTGGGCGACCATCTCGATCGCGCCGTTCGTGCTGGCGATCCTGCGGTACGCCCGGGACGTCGACAAGGGGTCCGCCGGGGCCCCGGAGGAGATCGTGATGCGCGACCGTGTCCTGCTGGTCCTCGGCGCCCTCTGGGTGCTCATCGTCGGGGTGGGGGTCTTCAGTGCCTGACGCCCTGCTCCCTGGGACCACGCTCCTCAACGGCTGGGGGCGCACCGCGCCGACCCCGGCCGTGCTGACCCCGGTCCGGGGCGACGACGACGTCCGCGCGGTGCTGGCGGCGGCCGGTGGGCAGGGGGCCGGGGGCCGTGGCGTCGTGGCCCGCGGCCTGGCCCGCAGCTACGGCGACGCGGCGCAGAACGCCGGTGGCCACGTGCTCGACATGACGGCGTCGAACCAGGTGCTGCAGGCCGACCTCGACACCGGTCTGGTCGACGTCGAGGCCGGCATCTCCCTCGACGAGCTGATGAACCGGTTCGTGCCGCAGGGGTTCTTCGTCCCGGTGACGCCGGGCACCCGGCTGGTGACCGTGGGCGGGGCCATCGCCGCCGACATCCACGGCAAGAACCACCACGTCGCCGGCAGCTTCGGCCAGCACGTCCGGTGGATCGACCTGCTCACCGCCGACGGGGAGGTCCGCCGGGTCACCCCCGAGTCCGACGCCGACCTGTTCTGGGCCACCGTCGGCGGCATGGGCCTGACCGGCGTGATCCTGCGGGCGCAGGTGCAGCTGAAGGCGATCGAGACCTCGCGCTGCCTGGTCGACACCGACCGCACGCCCGACCTCGACTCGCTGATGACGCTGCTGGCCGAGACCGACCACCTGTACGAGTACTCGGTGGCCTGGATCGACACCCTCGCCAAGGGCAGGCGGATGGGCCGCTCGGTGGTGACCCGGGGCCGGTTCGCCACGCTCGACGAGCTGCCGGCCAAGCGCCGTGCCGACCCGCTGAAGTACCACGGCTCGGTCAAGGCCTCCGTGCCCGACGTCTTCCCGCCCGGCCTGCTGAACCTGGCGACGGTCGCGGCGTTCAACGAGGTCTGGTACCGCAAGGCGCCCGCGCGCAAGCGCGACCAGCTGCAGAGCATCCCGACCTTCTTCCACCCGCTCGACGCCGTGGGTGGCTGGAACCGCATCTACGGCCCCCGCGGCTTCGTGCAGTACCAGGTCACCGTGCCGTTCGGGCAGGAGGAGGCGATGCGCGAGGTGCTGGGCCGGCTCAGCTCCTTCGGGACGGCGTCCTTCCTCGCCGTCCTCAAGCGGTTCGGCCCGGGCAACCCGGGCATGCTGTCCTACCCCTCGCCCGGCTGGACGCTGGCGCTGGACATCCCGGTGATGAAGGGGCTGGCCGGCCTGCTGGACTCCCTCGACGAGGTCGTCGTCGGGGCCGCGGGGCGGACCTACCTGGCCAAGGACTCCCGGGTGCGCCCGGAGACCTTCGAGCAGATGTACGACCGCATCGACGACTTCCGGGCCGTGCGCAAGCGGGTCGACCCGGACGGCGTCTTCACCTCCGACCTGGCCAGGAGGCTCGCACTGTGATCGACGCCCTCGGTTCGCCCAGTTCGCTGCTGCTCGTCGGCGGCACCTCCGACATCGCGGTGGCCACCGCCCGCCGGTACCTCGCGGAGCGGCCGCTGCGGGTCGTCGTCGCCGCGCGGGACACCCCGCGCCGCAGCGCCGTCGCCGCGGAGCTCACCGCCGCGGGGGCGCAGGTGCAGGTCGTCGACTTCGACGCCGACGACCCCGCGTCACCGGGCCGGATGGTCGCCGAGGCGGCGGCCGGCGGCGACATCGACGTCGCGGTGGTCGCCTTCGGGCTGCTCGGGGACGCCGACCAGCTGCGCACCGACCCGGCGGCCGTGGCCCGGCTGGCCCAGGTCAACTACGTCGCGCCCACGGTGGTCGGCACCGAGCTGGCCAACCAGCTGCGCCGGCAGGGGCACGGCGTCATCGTCGCGCTGTCCTCGGTGGCGGGGGAGCGGCCGCGGGCGTCGAACTTCGTCTACGGCTCCACCAAGGCCGGGCTGGACGCCTTCTACTCCGGGCTGGCCGACTCGCTGGTCGGCACCGGGGTCTCGGTGCTCGTCGTCCGGCCGGGCTTCGTGCGCTCGAAGATGACCGAGGGGATGGACGACGCCCCGCTGGCGACGACCCCGGAGGCCGTCGCCGAGGCCATCGTCACCGGGATCCGCGCGGGCCAGCACACCGTCTGGGTGCCCGGCCTCATGCGCTGGGTGATGAGCGGCCTGCGGCACGTGCCGCGCCCGCTGTTCCGCCGCCTCCCCATCTGACCGCCCTTTCGCGCCGAAGTGGCCCCCTCCGCCCCTAAGTCGTTCCCGACCCCTTCGGCGCCCGTGGCCCAAACGCCGACATCGGGGACCGGGCGGGGGTGCAGGGGTGCGTAAACCATTTC
>NZ_JBJHAQ010000044.1:0-30604 GCF_054051115.1 Modestobacter sp. SYSU DS0904
CCCCGCGCGGGAGAGCCGCCCGGGGGGGCCCGCCGGTGGGGGGGTCGCCCGGCCCCGGCCGCCCGGCGCCGCCGCCGGCCCCCCCGGCTCCGTCAGGGGGCGGTCGCCGCGTCCGGTCGGACGCCCACCGGGACGAACTGGGTGCGGCCCGGACCGGTGCTGCCGTTGTGCTGCAGCACCACCATCGCGCCCTTGGGCCCGCCGACGGCGGTGTCCTGGGCGTAGGCCGGGCTCTGCGTCACCGAGAGGGTGCTGCCCCCGGTGACCGGCACCAGCACCGCCGGCCCGCCGGACGCGGTGAACGACAGCCCCGGGCTCAACGGGTCGAAGCTCATCCGCTCGGCGGCGAGCTCCACACCGCCGTCCGGCCCGGTCACCGTGCCCAGGTCGTCGACCGTGCCGTAGGCGCTGGTCGACCGGACGCCGAAGGAGATCCGGCTGGCCGCCGGGTCGATCAGCGGCATCACCGACAGCGGCGCCGCCAGCAGCTGGACGTCGGAGTCGAAGGCGTTGGTGTCCACGGTGCCGTCGGCCACGTTCAGGTGGCCGATCCACGGGTCCTCGGCGCTGGGCAGCAGGCCGAACTCCCGGTCGGTGACCACGACCAGCGGGGCGTCGAGGTCGGCGATCCGGGTGGTGGTCACCTGGTAGTCCCAGGCGCCGTCACCGGTGGCGTCGAGGTGGACCCCGTAGTTCACCGCGGTCTCGGGCGAGGTGTACCGGCCGTGCGCCGAGACGCCGACGTACAACCACGGGTCGGCCGGGCTGGCCGCGACGTCGGAGGCGACCCCCACCTGGGCCAGGTCCACCGACCGCTCCAGCTCGGACTTGTAGCAGTCCGACCGCGCCTCGGTCGTGCACCGGGGCAGCTGCGGGCTCACGCCCAGCCGCTCGAACGCGCTGACGAGGGAGGTGTAGGACGACGCCTCGCCGAACGTCCCGTTGGCCACCCCCCGACCGACCAGCGTGATCGTCTCCCCCGGCTCCCGGTCCTGGGCGACCAGGTCCGACGCGGGCTTCGCGTTGGCGTGCACCGGAACCCGCAGCGCCGGCGCGCCGGCCGTCCCCGGGGTGAGGACCAGCCGGCCGCTGGCCTCGCCGAGGAACTGCCGCCCGTCGTCGGTGACCACGGTCGGGTCGGGGACCTTGCGCAGCTGGTCGCGGTGCACCGTCATGACCACGTCGACCACCGTCTCGGTGTGCGGGGCGACGGTCACCACCTCCGGCTGGGCCCGGTACGTGACGCCCGGCTGCTGCGCCAGCGGCTGGTAGGCGAGGGTGTAGCGCACCGTCTCGCCGCTCTTGTTGGCGACGGTCACCTGGCGGTTCTGCACGACCGTCGGGTCGACCGCCTCCACCACGCCGAAGGAGGCCGAGACGACCCCGGAGCCGGCGTCAGCGTAGGCGAGCACCTGGTTGGCCAGCGCCGCCCGCGCGTCGATCCGGCCGGCGCCCTGCCGGTTCGGGCCGTACACGGTGCCGTCGGCGGTGCGGGCGTCGGAGCCGGCGGTGTTCATCAGGCCGGCCTTGACCTCCTCCGTCGTCCAGTCCGGGTGCGCCGCGCGAACCAGCGCGGTGACGCCGGCGGTGACCGGCGCGGCCATCGAGGTGCCGGACTCGCTGACCCCCTGGGTGCCGGTGCCGACCGCGGCCGAGTAGACGGTCACGCCGGGCGCGGAGACGTCGGGCTTGAGACCGTTGGCCTGGCGGGTGCCCCGGGAGGAGAAGGACGCCAGCAGGTCGATCTGCGCCGGCTCGTCGACCGTCGCGGCGTCCTCCAGGCTCGGCCCGAACGTCACGGTCACCCGACCGGCCGCGACCGCGTCGCCCAGCGCCGCGCCGTCGGTGGCCGTGGTGAGGATGCCGGGGATCTCCGGCACACCGGAGATGCCGGTCTCCAGCAGGTCGTCGTCACCGACGATCATGAAGCCGGCGGCGCCGGAGTCGCGGGCGTTGCCGCCCTTGGCGACCGAACCGCAGGCGAAGCCGGCGGCCTGGACGAGCACGATCTCGCCGCGGTAGTCCCCGCTCCAGGGGGCGCAGGCGGTCGGGTCGTCGCCGGGCTCGGGCAGCACGACCGGGGCGGTGACGTCGGGCCGGACCGCGCCGGCGTCGTCCAGGTCGCTGTGGGCGATCGACCGCAGCCCCGGGCGGACGCCCTCGGGGCCCCCGCCGGAGACGACCTGCCACCCGTCGAAGATGCCGTAGCCGTCGTTGGCGGCGGCCACGGCGATGCCGCGGGGCGCGTTGCCCGGCGAGCCACCGATGTCGAAGCTGTCCGCGGCGTTGCCGGCCGACATCACCACGAGCATGCCGTGCTTCATCGCCTCGTCGGCGACCACGGCGTCGGCGTCGTCGGCCAGGCCGTAGTCCGAGCCGAGGGAGAGGTTCACGACGTCGAGGTGGTCCTCGATGGAGCCGTCGCCGTTGGGGTCCATCGCCCACTCGATGGCCTGGACGGTCACGTCGGTGGAGCCCTCGCAGCCGAAGACCTTCAGCGCGTACAGCGACGCCTCGGGTGCCGTGCCGGGGCCGATGCGCAGGCTGCCGAGGTCCGGGGAGGCGTCGTAGCCACCCCGGTGGGTGGCGCCGTCGGCGGTCACGCCGTACCCCGCGGCCGTGCCGGCGACGTGCGTGCCGTGGCCGTTGCAGTCCAGCGGGTTCTCGTCGGGACGGGCCACCGGCTGGAAGTCGGGGCTGGCCGGGTCGGCGTTGTAGGTGTCGCCGACGAAGTCGCGGCCGCCGACGACCTTGGCGTTGGGGTACACCCCGGCCGGGGCGGGCGCCGCCTCGGCCGCCTGGAGGGCGGTGAACTGGGCGACGTCGCCGCTGCCGCCGAAGTCGGCGTGGGTGTAGTCGATGCCGGTGTCGATGATCCCGATCGAGACGCCCTCGCCGGTGTTGCCCAGGTCCTGCCAGGCGGCGACGGCGTCGACGACCCGGGCGGCGCCGGTGTTGCCGACCGTCTTCGGCGTGATCGGCAGGACCGCGGTCACGCCGGGCAGCGTGCCGAGCGCGGCGTGGTCGGCGGCGTCGGCGGCGACCGCCACCCCGGTGAGGACGGTCGAGGCGGTGTAGAGCACCTCGGCGTCCGGTACGGCCGCCGGCAGCTCCCCGACGACGTCCGCCGCCGCCGCCTCGGCCCCGGGCTTGGCCGCGCGGGCGGCGTCGGCCGCCTGGGCCGGGCTCCCGGTGGCCAGGGTGTCGGCGTAGACCTGGGAGGTCGCCGGGGTGTCCAGCCGGAGGAAGAACGACGTCGGCCCGCTCTCGGGGAGCCCGACCGGCCGGGCTCCCGCTCCCCGGGCCGCCACCGCTGCCCGCACCTGCGCCAGCTGCCCGGCGGTCAGCTCGGCCTGCGCCCGGTCGGCGACCGGGGCGGCCGGGGCGGCGAGCGCCCCGGTCGCACCCCCGGTCGTCACCAGGGCCACCGCCGCCGCGACGACCCCGGTCCGGACGGCGACGCGTCGGCGGCCCGCCCGGTTCGTGTGCGTGCTCTCCGAACCCACGTGCACCCCTGTCAGACGGTCCTGCGCGAGACCCGTCCGCACGGACGGCGAAACGGGCCAGCCAGACAGTGGTCGTTGCCGCAGCTAACGGCCAATAGGCCGTTCGGCGCAGTCCCCCGTGCCCAACCGGGCATCTGCCGAGTCCCGGGAGCGTGCTGGACGTCCGCTGTCCCGAGGGCGTCCCGCGGCCCGTCGCGTCGGCCATTCGGCCCAGCGCCGGTGACGCGGTCGACACGATCCGGTCGCTCTCAACGACCCGCCGGTCGCCCGGGCCGCAGCGCCGCCGGACGCAGCGAGGCCGCGCCGTCCGGGTCGGACGGCGCGGCCTCGGGGACTGCGGTGCCGGGTCAGCGGGGGTTGAGGTCCGCCGCCCGCACCTGACGGGCGCCGATGCGGTCGGCGATGTCGCCGAGCAGCTCGCCGCTGACCGGGATGTCGACGGTGACGGCCATCAGTGCGTCCCCGCCCTGGTTGGTCCGGCTCACCTGGGCGCCGGTGATGTTGATCCCCGCCTCCCCCAGCGCGGCGCCGACGGTGCCGACCACCCCGGGCCGGTCGGCGTAGACGAAGAACAGCAGGTACCCGTCGGCGGTCAGGTCCAGGTCGAAGCCACTCACCTCGGTCAGCTTGGGCACCTGGTTCTTGCCGTAGAGGGTGCCGGAGACGGCGATCTCGGTGCCGTCGGCCATCGCCCCGCGGATGCTGATCAGGTTGCGGTAGTCCGGGCTCTCGGTGCTGCTGGACAGCCCCACCTCGAGGCCACGCTGGTCGGCCAGCAGCGGGGCGTTGACGTAGGTGACCGGCTCCTCGACCACGTCGGAGAAGACCCCGCGCAGGACGGCGAGCTGCACCACCGAGACGTCGTACTCGGCGATCTTGCCCTGCACCTGGACGTGCACCGACTGGGCCAGGCCGCCGGCGACGGCGGTGAACACCCGGCCCAGCTTCTCCGCCAGCGGCAGCCCGGGGCGGACGTCCTCGGCCACCACACCGCCGGCCTGCACGTTGACCGCGTCGGGCACGAAGTCGCCCTGCAGCGCCAGGCGCACGCTGCGGGCCACCGCGGTGCCGGCCTTGTCCTGCGCCTCGTTCGTGGAGGCGCCCAGGTGGGGGGTGACGACGACGTTGGGCAGCCCGAACAGCGGGCTGTCGGTGCACGGCTCCTTGGCGTAGACGTCGATGCCCGCCGCGCCGACCTGGCCGGACTGCAGCGCCTCGGCCAGCGCCGCCTCGTCGACCAAGCCCCCGCGCGCGGCGTTGACGATGATCACGCCGCGCTTGGTGGCGGCCAGCTGCTCGCGGCCGATGAGCCCGAGGGTCTCCGGCGTCTTGGGCAGGTGGACGGTGATGAAGTCCGACTCGCGCAGCAGCTCGTCCAGGCTCACCAGCCGGACCCCCAGCTGGGCCGCGCGGCCGGGCTGGATGTAGGGGTCGTAGGCGAGCAGCGTGACGCCGAAGGCGGCCAGCCGCTGGGCGACCAGCACGCCGATGCGGCCGAGCCCGACGACGCCCACGGTCTTCTCGGTGACCTCGACGCCGGTGAACTTCGACCGGGCCCACTTCCCCTCGCGCAGCGAGGCGTCGGCGGCGGGGATGTGCCGCGCGGCGGCCAGCAGCAGTGCGACCGCGTGCTCGGCGGCGCTGACGATGTTCGACGTCGGCGCGTTGACGACCAGCACCCCGCGCTCGGTGGCGGCCGGGACGTCGACGTTGTCCAGCCCGATGCCGGCCCGCGCGACGACCTTCAGCCGGGGGGCCGCGGCGAGCGCCTCGGCGTCGATCTGGGTGGCGGAGCGGATGAGCACGGCGGAGGCCTCGGCGAGCGCCGGCAGCAGCGCGGCGCGGTCGGCGCCGTCGACGTGGCGGATCTCCACATCGTCCCCCAGCACCTGCAGGACGCTGGGTGCGAGCTCTTCGGCGATGAGGACGACGGGCGCGGTCCCGGGCGTGGTGGCGGTCACGGGGGAACAGCCTAGGAGCGCAGTCGACCCGCCGGTCGGGCCGGTGTCGCCGGTCCCACTGGGTGGACGCCACGGAGGTCGGTCGAGGCGGCCGGCTGGCGCTGCTTGCCCGCCCTGTCCGGCGCCACCATCCTGAGCCGCAGCGCCGGCGCCGCCGGCCCGTGCGGAGGAGACCATGAGCAACGACCCGGACGTCCCCGGCCAGCCGGATCCCGCCTGGGGCCAGCAGCCACGGTCCGGCCAGCCGGCCCCCCACGGTCAGCCCCCGCCCCACGGGCAGTACGGCCAGCCCCCCGGGCAGTACGGCCAGCCCCCCGGGCCGACGCCCTGGGGCCAGTACGGCCAGCCACCTCAGCAGCCTCCCCAGCAGGCACCCTGGGGTCGGTACGGCCAGCCGGCCCCGTACGGCCGGTACGGGCCCTACGGCGGCACGGACCCGGCCCTGCCCCCCGCGCGGCCCGCCGCGGTCATCACCGCGGCGGTGCTGGCCTTCGTCTACGCGGCGTTCGGCGTGCTGGTCGCCCTGGGCCTGTTCGCCGGGGGCGCGTTCATCGACGACCTGATCGACGCCACGCTGGCCACCGACCCCACCCTGAGCGGCGAGGTCAGCTCGGACGAGGTCGGCACCCTGCGCGGGGCCTTCGTCCTGCTGGGGGTCCTCGCGCTGGCCTGGACCGTGATCATGACGTGGGGCGGCGCGCTCGCGCTGCGCGGTCGCAGTCGGGTGCTGCTGCTGGTGGGGTCGTCGATCTCGGTGGCGTTCACCGGGTTCGTGCTGCTGTCCACGGCCGTCACCGCCGCCGCGGGCGAGCCGGGCGCGGTGGGCGGGCTGGTCTTCTCGCTGGTGCTGTTCCTCGGGGCGCTGGCGATCCTGGTGCTGCTGTGCCTGCGCCCGGCGGCGGAGTACTTCGCCGCGCACCGGGCCCGGCGGGCCGCCGGCCAGGCCGCAGCCGGCTAGGTCCGGCTGGGTCCCCGCGAGGGCCCAGCTAGGGCCCGGCCGACTCCCGCAACGCGTCGATGACGTCCTGCAGGTGCGCCCGGGCGGCGGACTCGGCGGCGTCGGCCCGGCGTTCGGTGATGGCGTCGACCACCCGGGTCAGCGCGGCGAGCGACTGCTGGGCGAGCCCCGAGCGCAGCAGCAGCTGGAACCGGTGGCGCACCACCTGACCCTGCAGGCGCTCGACCAGTGACGCCGCGATCGTCTGGCCCGCGAACTCCCCCACGAGCCGGTGGTGCTCGTGGATCAGCGTGGAGTACGCGAGCAGCTCCTGCCCGGCCACGGCTCGCTGCATCTGCTCGACGTTGACCCGCAGGCGGTCGACCTGGCCACCGGTCGCGTGCTCCGCCGCCTTGCGCGACAGCAGCCCGTCCAGGACCTGGCGGCACTCCATGACGGCCACCGCCTCGGCGGTGGACAGGCCACGGACCCGTGCTCCGCGGTTGGGGATCCGTTCGACCAGGTTCTCGGCGATCAGCGCGTCCAGGGCCAGCCGGGCGCTGTTGCGGGTCACCCCGTACCGCTCGCCGAGCTCGGGCTCGACCAGCCACTGCCCCGGGACGACGGCGCCGCGGGTGATCTCCTCCCGCAGTCGCTGCTCGGCGATGCGCCTGGCCTGCCCGCCGCTGAGCAGCTGGGCACCCTCGCCGGTCCGGTGCGCCACCAGCTCACCGTGCGGATCGCGACTGGGAGGTCTCAACAGGAGTGGCCGTTCCGGTACGGGGCGCCTCCCGTGGGGAGTGCCATGACGGGCGACCGGCCCGCACCGCCACCGTCGGTGCGCTGCCGGCGGGAGCTCCGGCGACGGTCATCGGTGCGCTCGGCGGGCAGACGTGCACGAGACAGCGCCGGGGGGTGGCCCGTCCGGGAACGGGCCACCCCCCGGCATCAGACCGAGGTCAGCCGAAGTTCTCGACCGTGTCGTAGCCCGTGCCGTTGTACTTCTGCACGTTCACGGTCGACACCGCGGGCTGGTCGTCCTCGGTGGTGTCCACCGCGGTGCCCGGCAGCATGAGCGGGGCCTCGTAGCCGCTGATCGAACGCAGCGCCTCCATGAAGTTCTCCCGGGTCGGCTCGGTCATCTCCATGAACGCCTGCTCGAGCGTCGCGCCGACCATCCAGCTCCACTGGCAGTGCGGGAACGCCGGCGGGTCGGGGTAGTTGCCGTACTCGGGAAGAGCCGCCAGGTACTCCTGCACGTCCGGGTCGTCGGCGAACGCCGGGCTCTGCGGCGCCTTCGCGAAGGACACGGAGTAGATGCCGGGGAACGCGTCGCCACCGCCGGGCTGCAGCACCGCACCCGGGCTGGACGTGTTGGAGGGCAGGAACCAGCTCGGGGTCCAGTTCAGCTGCTGCGCCTTCTGCAGCGAGGCGATCACCAGCGGGACCTGGGACATCGCGTTGAAGATGACGTCGGCGTCGCTGGCCGCGAGCTCGGTGATCTGCGCGTCGACGGTGGTGTCGGTCGCCTCGTAGGTGAGCTCCTCGACGATCTCGATGTTGCCCGCGCCCTCGACGGCCGACTTGAAGCCCTCGACGTAGCCCTCACCGAAGTCGTCGTTCTGCGACAGGATCGCGACCCGGTGGTCCTGACCCGAGGACGCGAGCAGCTCACCGAAGGCCTCGCCCTCGTTCTGGTAGATCGGCACGAAGCCGAGCTGCCAGGGGCTCTCGTCGACGTCGCTGAACAGCGGGTCGCCGGTCATGACGAGCACCTGCGGCACCTCGTCGGCGATCGCCGCGTCGCGCCAGGCGCGGTTGGTCGGCGTGCCCAGCCCCGCGGTCATCGCGAAGACGTCGTTCTTGAGCTGGTCGTAGTTGGCCTTCGCCTGCTGCGGGTCGTAGGCGTCGTCCAGCGCGTTGATCTCGACGGTGCGGGTCTGCCCGTCGCCGAACTCGACGCCACCCTCGGCGTTCTTGGCGCCGAAGTACGCGGTGATGCCGGCGACCGTGCACGTGCCCGGACCGGCCGTCGCACCGCTGAGCGGGGTGGTGATGCCGAGCGCGACCGTCGAGTCGGTGATCCCGGGGCTGGCCGCCCCGTCCGAACCACCGCCGCCGCCGTCCTCACGGCCGCAGCCGGAGGCGGTCAGCGCGAGCGCCGACGCGACGGCGAGGCCGAGCGCCTTCCGCGAGCGAGAGTGCATGTTCATGCCTGTCCTTGCCTCTCTGTTCCTGTTTCTTCCTCCGGGGTGCCCGACACTGGGGTCGACAACGGAGCGGTCGGTGGGGCGTCGGCGCCGGATCGGCGCCGTCCCCGGGTCAGCGTGCGGAGCAGCGACGCGAGTCCTCCGGGGAGGAGGAACAGCACGATCAGCAGGACCAGGCCCTGCAGCAGCGCCGTGAGGCTCGGGTCGACCAGGTTCGTCAGCTGCGGGACGAGGACGTAGTACGCACCCCCGAGGATCGAGCCGACGATGCTGCCCGCGCCGCCGATCACCATCGCGGCGAGCAGCTCGATCGAGTGCCCGAAGCTCATCGTCTCCGGCGAGGTGTACTGGATGACGAGCATGTAGAGGAACCCGCTGACGCCGCCGATGAGCGAGGCGATCGTGAACGCCAGCACCTTGTACCGATAGGGCGAGATGCCCATGGACGAGGCGACGTTCTCGTTGCCCTTGACGATCGCGAAGGCCCGGCCGTACTTGCCGCGGACGAGCGCGCGGGTCAGCAGGTACACCGTGCCGCCGATGGCCAGCACGAGGTACAGCCGCCACTGGTCGTCGTAGAGCCCGGTCCACTCCGGGGCGTCCGCGAAGCGCGCGGACAAGCCCTGCGAGCCCCCGGTGAGGTCGCTCAGCCGCTTGGCCAGCGGTACGCCGACGATGGGCAGCGCGATCGTGACCATGGCGATCGCGAGCCCACCCAGGCGTGCGGCGGCGAGTGCGACGACCAGCCCCGCGACGGCGGGGATGAGGCAGGCGAGCGCGAAGACCAGGACGATGTTCCAGTCGTTCTGCACGCCGTACGCGGTGACGTACGCACCCACGCCGAGGAAGAAGATCTGGCCGAGCGAGACCTGCCCGGTGTAGCCCATCACCACGTTGAGGCCGAGCACGGCGACGGCGAAGACGCCGATCCGGGCCATCGTCTCGTTGGTGCTCTCCTGGAGCACCAACGGCAGCACCACGAGCGCGACCACCAGCAGCAGCACACCTGCCCGGCGCACCCACGGGCTCTGCAGGGTGGACGAGTCCTGCCCGACGGCGGAGGTCGGGGCATCCATCACACGGGCCATCACACTCGCACCACGGTTTTCCGGCCGAACAGGCCCTGAGGTCGGACGATGAGCACGAAGAAGATCAGGATGAACGGCACGGCGATCCGCAGGTCGTAACCGATGAACGGCACGTAGACCGCGGCCAGGTTCTCCAGGACGCCGATGAGCCAGGCCGCGATGACCACACCGATCGGGCTGGTGAGCCCGCCGAGGATGACGGCGGCCAGCGCGTACACCAGGGCGTTGTCGAGCATCCCCGGGGTCAGCGTGAGCTGCGGCGCGACGAGCGCGCCGGCGACGGCACCGATCGCCGCGGCGAGGCCCCAGCCGATCATGAGCAGGCGTCCGACGGGGAGCCCGGAGAACGCCGCGGACTGCGGGTTGATCGCGACGGCCCGGAGGGCCAGGCCCAGCTTCGTGGTGGCGAAGAGCGCCTGCACCAGGATCATCACCACGACGATCACCAGCGTCGTCCCGATCGAGCGGATGCTGACCGAGACGCCCAGCAACGACACCGTGTCGAGGGGGAACAGCGACGGGAACTGCTGGTTGTTGTACGTCCAGAGCCACCCGGCGATGCCGGTGATCAGGGTGAGCAGACCGACCGTGACGACGATCGCGGTGTCGGGCTCGCCACCCTCGAACCGCCGCATCAGCCACCGCTCGACCACGGCGCCGAGGGCGAAGGAGAAGACGATCGACAGCAGGATGGCGACGATGAGCGGCACGCCCTGGTTGGTCAGCCACCAGGCGACGTAGGCGGCGAGCACGGCCATGCCGCCCTGCGCGAAGTTGATCAGGCCGGTCGCCTGGTGCACGAGCACGATCGCCAGGGCGATCGCGGCGTAGACCGAGCCGGCCGACAGGCCGTCGACGACGAGTTGGATGAAGGTCCCCACGTCAGCCTCCCAGGTATGCGCGGCGGATCTCGTCCATGCCCTTGAGCTCGGCGGCCGTGCCGGTGAGCACGTTCCGGCCGGTCTCCAGGACCGTGGCGCTCTCGACGAGGCCCAGGGCGAGGTTGGCGTTCTGTTCGACGACGACCATGGCGATGCCGGACTCGGCGCGCAGCCGCCGGATCGCCTCGTAGACGTTCTTCGCGGTGCTCGGCGCCAGCCCCAGCGAGGCCTCGTCGAGCAGCATCAGCCGCGGCTTGGACATGATCCCGCGGGCAACGGCCAGCATCTGCTGCTCACCACCGGACAGCGCCGAGGCGTTGGACCCGATGCGCTCCTGCAGGTTCGGGAACAGGTCCAGGCAGTAGTCGATGTCCTGCTCGACGCCCTTGCTGTCCTTGCGCAGGTACGCGCCGACCCGCAGGTTCTCGCGGACGGTGAGGTCGCCGAGCGTGCCGCGCCCCTCCGGCACGTGGGCGATGCCCAGGGCGGCGACCTGGTCGGCCCGCATGCCGCGGATGTCCTTGCCGTCGAAGACGATGCGGCCCTCGGCGCGGACGTTCCCGCTGATCGCGCGGAGGGTGGTGGTCTTGCCGGCGCCGTTGGCGCCGAGGATGCCGACCGCCCCGTCCTCCGGAACGCTCAGCGACACCCCCTCCAGCACCTGCACGGGGCCGTAGAAGGCGGTGACGTCCTCCAGCTCAAGCAGCGTCATCCGCGTCGTCCTTTCCGATGTACGCCTCGATGACCCGGGGGTCGGACTGCGCTTCGGCGGCCGTGCCCTCCATGAGCTTGCGACCGTTCACGAGCACGACGACCCGGTCGGTGAGCGCGGCGATGAGGCCCATGTGGTGCTCGACGACGATGACGGTGATGTCCTCCTCCGCGCGCAGGCGCCGGACCGTGGTGATCAGCTGCTCGACCTCGGCGTGCGGGAGGCCGGCGGCAGGCTCGTCGAGGAGCAGCAGCTTCGGCTTCATGAGCAGCGCGCGGCAGAGCTCGACGCCCTTGTGCAGGCCGTGCGAGAGCTCGTCGGCCGGCAGGTGCGCGGCCCACCCCAGACCGTTGCGCTCCAGCAGGTCGAGCGCCTCGGCGCGCAGCGACTTCTCCGCACGCCGGGTGCGCGGGGTCCGCACCGCCCACTCCAGCGCGCCGCCCGGGAGCCGGGAGTGCCCACCCAGCAGCACGTTCTCCAGCACCGTCTCGTGCAGCTGCAGCGCCGGGTGCTGGAACGTCCGGGCCAGCCCGTGGCTCGACAGCGTGGCCGGGCGGGCGCCCTGCACCTCGTTGCCGTCGATCCGCACGGCGCCCGAGGTGGGCGTGTAGTGCCCGCTGATGCAGTTGAACAGTGACGTCTTGCCCGCGCCGTTCGGGCCCACGAGCCCGAAGATCGAGCCCGGCTCGACGGTGAAGCTCACATCCTCGAGCACCTTGATGCCGCCGAACTGCAGACTCACGTCCTGCAGCGTCAGCTCAGCCGCCATGTGACCGTCTCTCCCGCCGTTGCTCCGTTGCCTCGGTGTGCGGGCCGCAGCCCGCCGACGGAACCTACGTACCGCTCGTGGGATTGACAACGATTTTGACGGGAATGTTGCGCAGCCGTCACCAACGCCGATCCGGGCGCCCCTCAGCGGGTGCCGCCCCGCCCGTCCGGCGACGGTGTGCCGCCGGGGTGCGCACCGCTCCGGTCAGCGGATCCGCTCGCCCCGTGGCAGCACCACGGCACCGACCGCGACGAGCCCGGCGAGGCAGACGAGCACGGCCGACTGCGCCGCCCCCGGGGCGACGGCCGTGCCGACCGCCACCACCAGCGGCGGACCGAGCAGCTGCCCGACGGCCGACCCCTGGGTCACCAGACCGATCGCCGCGCCGGCCGAGTCCGTGCCCGCGGACACCGAGGCCAGGCCGGCGAAGAGGGCCGACGGCACCAGTCCGGCGATGAACGAGAAGGCGATCGCCGACGCCACCCGCGGGATCAGCGGGAGCGCCGGATCGAGCACCCCCCAGACTGTCACGGCCATGCCGGCACACCCCGCGGGGATCAGCCACCGCAGGTGCGCTCCCCGGTGCAGCAGGTAGGCCCCGAGGAGGTTGGCGGGTGCGTTCACCAGGAAGACGACGGCACCGATCAGTCCCGCACCGGCGACGGACAACCCCTCGCCGGCGACCAGCAGGCTCGGCAGCAGGCCCACCACGGCCAGGTACTGCGCGGCGTAGAGGCCGAACACGACGGCGATGATCACGACGGACGGCGAGCGGAACGCACCCAGCAGACCACCGACCGAGGCCCGCCGGCGCACCCCGGCGGACGGCACCCAGCGCAGGACGACCAGGAGGACGGCCGCTGCCAGGCAGGCATCGGCGACCGACGCGCCCCGCCACCCCACCAGCCCGATCGCCGAGGGCATGAGCAGCGCCGCCAGACCCGAGCCCACCGGCATGTAGGCACCCCACCCGCCCGCGACGAGCCGCCGGTGCGTCGACGCGGACACCTCCGCGAGCAGTGGCGGCGCCGCGAGGATCACCATCACGAGCCCGAGGCCCTCCGCGACCCGGGCGACCAGCAGCCCCGTCAGGGAGTCGGCCGCCGCACCGCCCAGGTCGGCGAGGACGATCGCGAGCAGCCCCAGCCGGACCTGGCGGCCGAAGCCCAGCGTCTGGCCCAGCCACCCGAGCAGGACACCGCCGACCGCGCCCAGGGCGCTCACCGTCGACAGGTACCAGGCGGCGGTGGCCGGGCTGAGCCCGAACTCGTCCTGGAGGACCGGCAGCGCGGCGGCGGCCCCGCCGATCTGCGCCGCGGCGACCACCCCGGCGCCCATCAGGCCGGCCACGGCCGTCCAGGACGTCCCGCCGGTGTCGATCACAGCCGGGAGCCGGGCCCCCGGGTCCACCGGCCGACGCGCCATCGCCTGTCTCCTCCGTGCTCCGCATGCGACCGATCCGACCGTCCCCGACCCCGTCGTCGCGCCGGGGACGGCGGAGCACCCGAGCGGTGCGGGAGAGCCGACCGTGTCCCGCACTCCCCCCGCCGCGGCGGGACGCCCGGCCCGGCGAGGAGTGCGACGGCCCCCGCAGCGCGGGCTGCGGAGGCCGTCGTCGTCGCTCAGCGCGCGGCGGTACCGGTGTAGTCGTCGGTGGCCGAAACCCAGCTCATCAGGCCGCGCAGCTGCCGGCCGGTGGCCTCGATCGGGTGCTGCTCGGCCGCGGCCCGCTTGGCGGTGAAGTCCGGGGCACCGGCGTCCTGGTCGGCGATGAAGGCCGCCGCCCACGAGCCGTCCTGGATGGCGGTCAGCACGTCCTTCATCGACTCCTTGACCCGGGCGTCGATGACCTTCGGGCCGGAGGTGTAGTCGCCGTACTCGGCGGTGTCGGACACCGACCAGCGCTGCTTGGCGATGCCGCCCTCGTACATCAGGTCGACGATCAGCTTCAGCTCGTGCAGGCACTCGAAGTAGGCGACCTCCGGCTGGTAGCCCGCCTCGGTGAGCGTCTCGAACCCGGCGGCGACCAGGGCCGACATGCCACCGCAGAGCACCGCCTGCTCACCGAAGAGGTCGGTCTCGGTCTCCTCGGCGAAGGTGGTCTTGATGACCCCGGCGCGGGAGCCGCCGATCGCCTTGGCGTAGGAGAGCGCGAGCGCCTGGGCCTTGCCGCTGGAGTCCTGCTCGACGGCGATCAGGCAGGGCACGCCCTTGCCGTCGGTGAACTCGCGGCGCACCAGGTGGCCGGGGCCCTTGGGGGCGACCATCGCGACGTCGACGTCGGCCGGGGGCTTGATGTAGCCGAACCGGATGTTGAAGCCGTGGCCGAAGAACAGCGCGTCACCGGCCTGCAGGTTGGGCTCGACCGACTCGGCGTACAGCTTCCGCTGCACGTGGTCCGGCGCCAGGATCATGATCAGGTCGGCCTCGGCGGAGGCCTCGGCGGGGGTGACCACGCGCAGGCCCTCGGCCTCGGCCTTGGCCCGGCTCTTGGAGCCCTCGGGCAGACCGACGCGGACGTCGACGCCGGAGTCGCGCAGGGAGAGCGCGTGAGCGTGCCCCTGGCTGCCGTAGCCCAGGACGGCGACGGTGCGCCCCTGGATGATCGAGAGGTCGGCGTCGTCGTCGTAGAAGATCTCGGCGGCCATCTGGTGGTGCTCTCCTTCGGTTCGGTTCGTTCGTGGATGAGTTCAGCGGCCCCCTCCAGAGGCTCGTCCCGAGCGTGCGAGGGATGAGGAGGAGGGGGTCCTTTCAGGCGGAGCGCTCCACCGGGCGCAAGGTACCGGCGCCGCTCATCGACCGCGGACCGCGGGCCAGCGCGACCGTGCCGGACTGGGCCATCTCCTTGATCCCCAGCGGGGCGAGCACGGCCAGCAGCGCCTGCAGCTTGTCCGGCGTGCCGGTCGCCTCGAGGGTGACCGTCTCGGTGTTGACGTCGATGACCCGGGCGCGGAACAGCTCGGCGGTCTGCAGCACCTGGGCGCGGTCGGCCATCGGCGCGCGGACCTTGACCAGCAGCAGCTCGCGCTGCACGGCGGCCCCGGACTCCAGCTCCACGATCTTGATCACCTCGATGAGCTTGTTCAGCTGCTTGGTGATCTGCTCCAGCGGCTGGCTCTCCGCCTCGGCGACGATCGTCATCCGGGACAGGTCAGGGTTCTCGGTCGGCCCGACGGCGAGGGACTCGATGTTGAAGCCCCGCCGGCTGAACAGCGCCGAGACCCGGGCGAGCACGCCGGACTTGTTCTCGACGAGCACCGACAGCGTGTGACGTGGCATCAGACCTGGCCCTCTCCGAAGACGGGCCGCACGTCGCGGGCGGCCAGGATCTCGTCGTTGCTGGCGCCGGCGGCCACCATCGGCCACACCTGCGCGTCGGAGCCGACGACGAAGTCGATCACGACCGGGGCGTCGTCGATCGCCATCGCCTTCTCGATCACCGCGTCCACGTCGTCCCTGCTCTCGCAGCGCAGCCCGACGCAGCCCAGCGCCTCGGCGAGGGTGACGAAGTCGGGGATGCGGACCTGCTTGGCCGCCCCCGGCTTGCCGCCGTGGGTGTTCAGGTGGGTGTTGGAGTAGCGCCCCTCGTAGAAGAGGGTCTGCCACTGCCGGACCATGCCGAGGTTGCCGTTGTTGATGACGGCCACCTTGATCGGGATGCCCTCGATGGCGCAGGTGGCCAGCTCCTGGTTGGTCATCTGGAAGCAGCCGTCGCCGTCGATGGCCCACACGGTGGTGCCGGGCATGCCGTACTTGGCGCCCATCGCGGCGGGGACGGCGTAGCCCATGGTGCCCAGCCCGCCGCTGTTGAGCCAGGTGCCCGGCTTCTCGTACCGGATGAACTGGGCGGCCCACATCTGGTGCTGCCCCACGCCGGAGGCGTAGATCGCGTCCGGGCCGGCGATGGCCCCGAGCCGCTCGATCACGTACTGCGGGGACAGCGCGCCGTCCTCCGGCCAGTCGTAGCCCAGCGGGTACCGGGTGCGCCAGTCGTCCAGCTGCTCCCACCACGCGGCCAGGTCCGGCGTGCGTCCGGCGGTCTGCTCGGCGCGCAGGGCGGTCACCAGCTCGGCGATCGTCTCCTTGGCGTCACCCACGATCGGGACGTCGGCCCTGCGGTTCTTGCCGATCTCGGCAGGGTCGATGTCGGCGTGCACCACCTGCGCGTCGGGCGCGAAGCTGGACAGCTTGCCGGTGACCCGGTCGTCAAAGCGGGCCCCCAGCGCGACCAGCACGTCCGCCTTCTGCAGCGCGGTCACCGCGGCGACCGTGCCGTGCATGCCCGGCATGCCCAGGTTCTGCGGGTGGCTGTCGGGGAAGGCGCCGCGGGCCATCAGCGTGGTGACCACCGGGGCACCGGTCAGCTCGGCGAGCTCGGCGAGCTCCTCGCTGGCGCCGGCCTTGATCACCCCGCCACCCACGTAGAGCACCGGGCGGCTCGCCCCGGCGATCAGCGCCGCCGCCTCGCGGACCTGCTTGCCGTGCGGACGCGTCGTCGGCTTGTAGCCGGGCAGGTCCATCCGCGGCGGCCAGCTGAAGTCCGTGGTGGCCTGCAGGACGTCCTTGGGGACGTCGACCAGCACCGGGCCCGGCCGGCCGGTCGAGGCCAGGTGGAACGCCTCGGCGATCCGCTGCGGGATCTCGTCGGCGGAGGTGACCAGGAAGCTGTGCTTGGTGACCGGCATCGTGATGCCGCGGATGTCGGCCTCCTGGAAGGCGTCGGTCCCGATCGATCCGGTGGCCACCTGGCCGGTGATGGCCACGATCGGCACCGAGTCCATGTAGGCATCGGCCAGCGGGGTGACCAGGTTGGTCGCGCCCGGGCCGGAGGTCGCCATGCAGACCCCCACCCGGCCGGTGGCCTGCGCGTAGCCGGTGGCGGCGTGGCCGGCCCCCTGCTCGTGGCGCACCAGCACGTGCCGGATCCGGGAGTCGAACAGCGGGTCGTAGAGCGGCAGGATCGCGCCGCCGGGGATGCCGAAGGCGACCTCGACACCGACCGCCTCGAGGGACCGGACCAGGCTCTGCGCACCGGTGATGCCGGTGGCCGGCTCGGTGGTGACCTCGGCCATCGTCCGGGCGCTGGTCTCGACACCGAGGGTCGCCGCGGCGGCGGCCTCGGTGGGGGGGACCGGCGTGGCCGGCGCGGGACCGGCTCCCGGCGCTGCGGTGGGGCCGGGGGCCGCTGCGGTGCGGCCGGTGCTGGTGGTCATCTTCGACGATCTCCCTGGGCGGGTGGGGTGCTGCGGCGGGTCGCTCGATGGTCCGGCCGAGCGGTGCCCGGCCAACAAAAAACCCCTCGTGCCGTGGCACGGAGGGGTGGCGCGTCGGTCGGGAGGGACCGGCGCGCTAGCGGATCGCTACGAGACCAGGAGCACGGAGCAGACGAGTGCGGGGCACGGCACCACTGTGCGCCCCTCCGGCCCGGGCGTCAACAGCCACGTCCCACCCAGTGGACAGGCCGGCCGGTGAACGTGGGACGGCGGGTCAGCCCGCCACCGACCCGCCGGCCACCGCCGGCGCCTGGCCGTCGAGGAGGCCGGCGTCGAACGAGTCGATCACCGCGGCCAGCCGGTCGGGCCCGGTGGGCCGGCCGAGGAGGTGACCCTGCAGGTACCGGCAGCCCAGCGCCTGCAGCGCGGCCAGCTCCCCCGGCGTCTCCACCCCCTCGGCGACGACGTCGATCGACAGCCGCCGGCCCAGCTCGATGATGCTGTGCACGAGGGCGGCGCTGCGCTCGTCGGTCTCGATGCCGGCCAGGAACTCGCGGTCCATCTTGAGCACGTCGACCGGCAACCGGGCCAGGTGGGCGAAGGTCGAGTACCCGCGGCCGAAGTCGTCGAGGGAGATGACGCAGCCCATGTCGTGCAGCGTCTGCAGGTCGCCGTCGGCCCGGTCGGGCTGGCCGAGGAACAGCGACTCGGTGACCTCCAGCATCAGCCGGTGCGGGGGCAGCCCGGCGCGGGCCAGCGCCGCGGCGACGTCGGGGACCAGGCTGCCCGACTGCAGGTGCCGGACGCTGATGTTCACGCCCAGCTGCAGGTCGCGCCCCTGCCGCAGCAGCCCGGCGAGCTCCGCGGTCGCCTGGTCCAGCACCCAGCGCTGGAGCGGGACGATCAGCCCGTCGTCCTCGGCCAGCGGGACGAACTCCGCGGGCGGGACCTCACCGAGCACCGGGTGGTCCCAGCGCAGCAGCGCCTCCAGGCCGAGCACCCGACGCTCCTCCGTGCCCACGACCGGCTGGTACTCCAGCCGCAGGTCACCGCGGGACAGCGCGTCGGGCAGGTCCCGGGCCAGCCGGGTGCGCCGTCCGGTCGCGCTGTCGGCCGCCTCCCCGTGGCGGCGCACGCAGCCCTTGCCGGCGGCCTTGGCCGCGCGCAGCGCCAGGTCGGCGTGGCGGATGGTCACCGGCACCTCGTCGGCCGGGTCGAGCGTGGTCACCCCGATGCTGCAGGAGACGTCGAAGACCAGGTCCGGGTCCGCGCCGGGCGTGGGCACCGACCGGTGCACCCCGGCGAGCTCGGTGAGGACCCGGCCGGCCAGCGCCGTCGCCTCGGTCAACCCGGCCCGCACCACCACCGCGAACTCGTCCCCGCCGAGCCGGCCCACCAGGTCCCGGTCGCGGACGGTCGCCCGCAGCCGCTCGGCGACCTCGACCAGCAGCAGGTCGCCCGCCTCGTGCCCGGCGATGTCGTTGACCGCCTTGAACCCGTCGAGGTCCAGCAGCAGCAGGCAGCTGGCCTCGCCCTCCGCGGCGCGGCTGCGGGCCCCGGCCAGGGCCGCCATCAGGCGGGCCCGGTTGGGCAGCCCGGTCAGGTAGTCGGTGTAGGCCAGCCGCTCGAGCTCCAGCTCGCCGGCGCGCCGGGTGTCGACGTCGCGCAGGTGCAGCACCAGGCCGTTGGCGCCCCGGGCCGCCCCGCGGGGGGCGGCCTCGGGGGCGGCGTGCAGCGCCTCGGACGGGATGACCCGGACCGACTCGAACGGCCGCCAGCCGCCGTCGCGGGTGCGCAGCCGGAAGGTGCGGCCGCGGGACTCCTCGAGGTCCGCGGCCGTCAGCACCCGGACCAGCTCGCCGCGGTCGTCGGGGTGGACGAAGTCCAGCAGCGGCCGGCCCTCCAGGTCCCGCGCCGCCCAGGCCGCCGGGCCCCGGCCGGCGCCGGAGGCCCAGGTGATGGCGCCGCGCTGGTCCAGCACGATGGTGATGTCCGCGGCGCTGTGCACCAGCGTGCGGAAGTATGCCTCGGCGCGCAGCACCTGGCGGGTGAGCCGGCTGGCGTCGGCGGCCCAGAGCAGCGTCCGGGCCAGGGTGGCGGCCAGCAGCAGCCCGGTGGCCAGCGCCTCCAGCACGCTGATCGGCCGCCCGACGGTCCAGCCGGCGAGCAGCAGCAGCACCACGCCGAAGACCAGGCAGTAGCTGACCAGCACCCCGACCAGCGGCGTGGCCACCGGGTCGGCGCCCTCGTCGGCGTCCGGCCCGGGATCGCCGTCGAGCGCCAGGGTCGTGGCCGCGAGCAGGCCCAGGTGGCTGGTGGCGGTCAGCACGTCCCAGCCGGGCGCGGGGTGCACGGCGGCGAGCGATCCACCGACCATGCCCAGGGCCAGCGCACCCAGCCCGAGCAGGAGCCAGCCGGCGGCGGCACGCCGGACCGGGCCGACGGCCGCGAAGCCGACCAGCCCGGCCGCCAGCAGCACCGCGCTGGCCGCCGGGTAGCCGGCGGTCAGCAGCCGGTCGCCACCGTCGGCGCCCGGGCCCATGGCCGCCGGCAGCAGCACCTCGACGAGCACGCCGAGCGCGACCAGCGCCACGGCGGCGTCCAGCGCCACCTGCGCCCGCAGCCGGCTGCCCGTGGAACGGACCAGCCGGAGGCACAGCAGCAGCGCCAGCGGCGCCGTCGCGGCCAGGGCCAGGTCGCCCGGGCCGGCGGACGTCGGGTTGATCCCCGCGCCGGTCACCCCGCGGACCAGCTGCCCCAGCCCCAGCAGCGCGGCGATCCCCGCGACGGAGCGCCAGACGTCGGCGGAGCCGGTGCCGGGGCGGCGGCTGTGCCGGTGCACCAGCGCCCCCACCGCCAGGGTGGTCAGGCCGAGCACCAGCGGGCCGGCGTGCGCGGAGCGCCCGGGGCCCAGCGCGGCGAGCACCCCGAGACCGCCGGCGACGACGGCCAGCAGCACGAGCACCGCCGTGCGCGGCCACTCCCCCGCCGGCGGCAGCGAGACGCCCCGGCGCCACCGGGGGGTGGCGGCAGGGGCCGGGAGCGCGGTCACACCGCCCGCCCGACGAGACCGGGCCACAGCCGGCCCGCACCGGCGTCCAGCAGCTCCGCGAGCGCGCTGAGCGAGACCGGCCGGGCGAGCAGGAAGCCCTGCGCGTAGCCGCAGCCGATGCCCTCCAGGACCGCCAGCTGGCTGGTGGTCTCCACGCCCTCGGCGACCACGTCGATGCCCAGCGACGCCCCCAGGCCGACGACGGACTCGCAGACCACCCGGGTGTAGGCGTCCCGGTCGACGGCGGCCAGCAGCGCCCGGTCGAGCTTGATCACGTCGACCGGGAGCCGGCCCAGCCGCGGCAGGACGGATCGGCCGCTGCCGAAGTCGTCCAGGGCCAGGTGCACCCCCATCAGCCGCAGCGCGGTCACGTCGTCGATCACCCGCGGGCCCTCCAGGGCCGCCTCGGGGATCTCCACCACGAGCCGCCCGGGCGCCAGCCCGCTGCCGGCCAGCGCCGCCGTGACGTCGGCCACCAGCGTGCCGGCGGCGAGGTGGGCGGCGGAGACGTTGACCCCGAGCCGGAACGGCGCCGGGCCGTGCTGCGGCAGCTGCTGCACGCCGGCGGTGGCCGAGCGCAGCAGCCAGCGCTGCAGCTCGACCAGCAGACCGGCCCGCTCGGCGACCGGCAGGAACTCCTCGGGCTGCACCTCCCCGTGCACCGGGTGCCGCCAGCGCAGCAGCGCCTCCACCCCGGTGACCCGGTGGTCGGCCAGCGCCACGATGGGCTGCCAGACGAGCGTGAGCTCACCCCGCTCGCGGGCGCCGACCAGGTCGCGGCGCAGCTGGTCCCGGCGGTCCCGCGCGGCGGTCAGCTCCGGGCGGTAGCGGCGCACCGAGCCCGGGCCGGTGGCACAGGCGTCGAGCACGGCGAGTTCGGCCCGGTCGCTGGCCTGGCGGGCGGTGAGCCCCGGCGGCAGCGGCACCACGCCGACCGCGGCGGTGAGGTCGACCAGGCCGGCGTCGGTGACGATCGGTGCCTCGATGACGGCCAGGCACCGTGCGGCGAGCCGGTCGGGCTCGTCGCCGGTGCCGTGCGCGAGCACCCCGAAGCACTCGGCGGCGACCCGGGCCACCTGGTCCTCGGTGCGCACCGTGGCCCGCAGCCGGCGGGCCACCTCGGCGACGGCGATGTCCACGACGTCCCGGCCGGCCTGTTCGCCGGCCTCCCGCAGCCCGAGCACCTCGATGATCACCAGGGCGACCTCGTCGGCCGGCCCCGTGGAGCCCGTCCGACCGAGCAGCTGCGCCAGGGCCACCTGCTGGGCGGCCCGGTTGGGCAGCCCGGTGACCGGGTCGGTGAAGGCCAGCGAGCTGAGCTCCTGCTCCCGGTCCAGCCGCGCGGTCACGTCCCGGCAGTGCAGCACCAGGGCACGCACCTCGGCGTCGGCGCGCAGGTCGCTGACCCCGGCCTCCAGCACCCGCCAGCCCGCCTCGGGCGCGGGCAGCCGGAAGGTGCACAACCCGGGTGGCCCCCCGGAGTCGGCCGCCGGGCCGGTCAGCCAGGAGGCCACCGTCGCCGCGTCGTCCGGGTGGACCACGTCGGTGAGCAGGCGACCGGTGAGCGGGCCGCCGGTCGGCGTCGCCGCCAGCCCGGGGGCGGCCCAGGCGATCCGCAGCGCGCCGTCGAGGACGAGCGCCGCGTCGCTGCCGGCGTGCACCAGGGACCGGGCGAACGACTCCGAACGCAGCAGCCGGGCGATCGCCCGGGGCCGGTCACGGGCGGCCAGCTGCCGGCGCAGCAGGCCCAGCGCCAGGCAGCCGAGCAGGACCGCGCCGGCCGGGCGCGGTGCCAGGAGACCGGTGAGGAGAGCGAGGGCGACCACGGCGATGACCGCACCCAGCAGCAGCCCGGCGGCCCGCCCGGTCAGCGCCGGGGCAGCCGGCAGCCACCAGCCGGGTGCGCGCCGGCGCCTGGAGTCCACACCAGGACTGTCGGCCCCGGACCCGCCCGGCCGAACGCTCTACCGGGCGGGCTCACCCCTTGGGGGCGGCCGCGGTCAGCCGCAGACGGCTCCCTGTGCGGCCGAACCGACGAGCTTGGCGTACTTGCCGAGCACGCCGGTGGTGTACCGGGGGGCGGGCGGGGCCCAGCCCTCCTGGCGGCGAGCCAGCTCGGCGTCGTCGACCAGCAGTTCCAGCGTGCGGTTGGCCAGGTCCAGCCGGATCGGGTCGCCGTCCCGCACGAACGCGATCGGGCCGCCGTCGGTGGCCTCGGGCGCGATGTGCCCGACGCACAGGCCGGTGGTGCCCCCGGAGAAGCGGCCGTCGGTGAGGAGCAGGACGTCCTTGCCCAACCCCGCGCCCTTGATCGCACCGGTCACCGCGAGCATCTCGCGCATGCCCGGACCGCCCCGCGGGCCCTCATAGCGGATGACCACCACGTCGCCGGCCTGCAGCGAACCCTCGGTGACGGCGTCCATCGCGCCCTGCTCGCCGTCGAAGACCCGGGCGGTGCCCTCGAACACGTCGGCGTCGAACCCGGCGGACTTCACCACCGCGCCGTCGGGGGCCAGCGACCCGCGCAGGATGGTCAGGCCACCGGTGCGGTGGATCGGCTCGCTCATCGCGTGGATGATCGCGCCGTCGGGGTCCGGCGGGGAGAGCTCGGCGAGGTTCTCCGCCATCGTCTTCCCGGTGACGGTGAGCGTGTCGCCGTGCAGCAGGCCGGCGTCCAGCAGCGCCCGCAGCACGACCGGGACGCCGCCGACCCGGTCGACGTCGGTCATCACGAACCGGCCGAAGGGCTTCACGTCGGCCAGGTGCGGGGTGCGGTCGCCGATCCGGTTGAAGTCGTCGAGGGTCAGCTCGACCTGCGCCTCGTAGGCGATGGCCATCAGGTGCAGGACGGCGTTGGTGGAGCCGCCCAGCGCCATGACGACGGTGATCGCGTTCTCGAAGGCCTCGCGGGTCATGATCTGCCGCGCGGTGATGCCCTTGCGGAGCAGCTCGACCACGGCCTCGCCGGACTTGACCGCGTAGTCGTCGCGGCGGCGGTCCGGCGCCGGCGGGGCGGCGCTGCCGGGCAGGCTCATGCCCAGCGCCTCGGCGACGCTGGCCATCGTGTTGGCGGTGTACATGCCGCCGCAGGAGCCCTGGCCGGGGCAGGCGGCCTTCTCGATCGCGGTCAGCTCCTCGCGGGTGATCAGCCCCCGCGCGCAGGCGCCGACGCCCTCGAAGACGTCGATGATCGTGAGGTCCTTGTCCCCCAGCTTCCCGGGCAGGGTGGAGCCGGAGTAGAGGAACACGCTGGCCAGGTCCAGCCGGGCGGCGGCCATCAGCATGCCCGGCAGCGACTTGTCGCAGCCGGCCAGCAGCACCGAGCCGTCCAGCCGCTCGGCGAACATGACCGTCTCCACCGAGTCGGCGATCACCTCGCGGGACACCAGCGAGGCGCGCATGCCCTCGTGGCCCATGGAGATGCCGTCGGAGACCGAGATGGTGCCGAACTCCAGCGGGAACCCGCCGGCGGCGTGCACCCCCTCCTTGGCGCTCTTGGCCAGCCGGTCCAGGGAGAGGTTGCAGGGGGTGATCTCGTTCCACGAGGAGGCGACGCCGATCTGCGGCTTGGCGAAGTCGTCGTCGCCCATGCCCACCGCGCGCAGCATCGCCCGGGCCGGGGCCTTGGCGTCCCCGTCGGTCACCGCCCGGCTGCGCGGCTTGATGTCGATGGCGGGCTGGCCGGCGGTCGGCTGCTCGGAACGGTCTTCCACGGTGGTCACGCCGGGGATGTTAGGCGCGTCCGCCGGACTCCCCCAGACGCAGGGGATGCTGGTACCAGCACCACCACCCAGCGCCCCCACCCAGCACCACCACCCAGCGCCCCCACCCTGCAGTGCCCGACCGGAGGAGCCCGCCGTGCCCGGCACCCCGCGCGAGGAGCTCGCCGCCTTCCTGCGGTCCCGCCGCCGCCAGGTCGACCCGGCCGCCGTCGGCCTGCCCGGCGCCGGCGCGCGCCGCACCCCGGGGCTGCGCCGGGAGGAGGTGGCGTTGCTCGCCGGGGTGAGCCACACCTGGTACACGTGGCTGGAGCAGGGCCGGGACATCCGCCCCTCCCGCCAGGTGGTCGACGCGGTCGCCCGCACCCTGCAGATGTCGGCGGCCGAGCACGAGTACGTGCTGCGGCTGGCCGGGCACCCCGCCGCCGTCCCGTCCGGCACCGCCGGCGGGCTGCCGTCGCACCTGCAGCGGCTGCTGGACGCGCTGGGCCCCTCCCCCGCCTACGCGATCACCCCCGACTGGTCGATCGTCGGCTGGAACCGCGCCTACGCGCGCTTCTACCCCGGGGCGGCCGACGCCGAGGAGGGCGACCGCAACCTGCTGTGGCTGGTCTTCACCGACCCCCGGGTGCGCGGCCTGCTCGCCGACTGGACCACCGACAGCCGGCGCTTCCTCACCCAGTTCCGGGCCGAGGTGGGCGGGCGGCTGCACGACCCGGCCGTGGTGCGCCTGGTGGCCCGGCTGGAGGCGGCCAGCGAGCACTTCCGGGCCGGCTGGGCCAGCCACGACGTCGACCGGTTCACCTCCGGCGAGCGCCGCTTCGCCCATCCCGAGGTCGGTGAGCTGGTCCTGGAGCACCACCAGCTCACCCCCGCCGACGCCCCCGGGGTGCACCTGGTGGTCTACACCGCCGCGCCGGGCACCGACGCGGCCGACCGGCTGGCCCGGCTCTCCGCGGGCTGACCGGGCTCTGGGAGCATCGGCCGGCGTGAGGACAGCTCGGATGCGGATGAGCCGGACGGCGCTGCTGCCGGTGGGCCTGCTGGCCGTCGGCGTGCTGCCGCTGGCCGCCGCCACGCCGTGGCTGCTGCTCCTGCTGGTGGTCCCGCTGGTGCTCGCCGCGTGGGTGCTCCGGGTCGGCGTCGACGTCGGCCCGGACGGGATGACCGCCCGGTCACTGGTGGGCCGGCGACTGGTCACCTGGGCCGAGCTGGCCGGGGTGCGGGTGGCCGAGGACCGCGCGCTGTGGCTGGTGACCACCGCCGGCCGCGAGGTGCGGCTGCCGGTCCTGCGGGCCCGCGACCTGCCCCGGCTGGCCGCGCTGACCGACGGCCGGATCCCCGCGCCCTGAGGCGCGGGCGCCTCAGGGCGTCTCGGGCCGGGTGGGGACGGCCGGCCGCGCGTCGGCCGGCTCGGTGGCGGGCGCGTCGGCGCTGCCGCCCGACGGCCCGGGCGTGCCCTCGGGCGTGCCGGGTTCCGCCGGCCCGCCGCGGTGGCGCAGCCGGCGCAGACCGCCCATCAGGCCCCCGCGCAGGAACAGCAGCACCGCGATGATCGCGCCGGCGTAGAGGAACCGGGCCAGGGTGCCGGCGTCGACGCCGCCGGACCCCGGCAGCGCCAGGAACGGCAGGTCCGAGCCGTACTCCACCAGGACCAGCGGCAGCATCACGACGAACACCGCACCGATGGCGGCGCCGGCGATCGTCCCGAGGCCACCCAGCACGATCATGATCAGGAAGTCGATGGACAGCTGGAACTGGAAGAGGTCGGGCGCGATCCGGCCGTAGGCCAGCGCCAGCAGGGCGCCACCGATCCCGGCGTAGGCCGAGGACACCACGAACGCGGTGGCCTTGACCCGGGCCACGTGGATGCCCATCGCCGCGGCGGCCGTCTCGCTGTCCCGGACGTTCGCCCACGCCCGGCCGGTGCGGCTGGACCGCAGGTTGTGCCCGAGCCACGCCGCCAGCGCGGTCACGAGGAGGAAGACGTACCAGAGCCGGTGCAGCCCGCCGAACTCCACGCCGGCGACGGCCAGGTAGTCGGGGTCGCTGTTGCTGAAGCTGAACCCGGGGACGGCGAGGGCGGCCACGCTCCGGCCGTTGAAGCCCCCGGTGAGGTGCTCGGCGTTGAGCAGCACGTGCCGGGCCAGGAACACCAGCCCGAGGGTGGCCAGGCCGAGGTAGATGCCGCGCAGCCGCCCCGAGATGGGGCTGAACAGCGCGCCCACCAGGGCCGCCGCGAGGCCGGCCAGCACCAGCGCGAGGACGGGGGGCAGCCCCAGGCCGGCGGCGGCCCCGTCGGTCGGGCCGGCCGCCAGGGCGTAGGTGTAGGCACCGATCGCGGCGAACGCGGCGTGCCCCAGCGACAGCTGGCCGGCGATGCCGACCAGCAGGGTCAGGCCGATGGCGGCGACCACCGCGGCCATGACGAACAGCCCGGTCTGCAGCCAGAAGTCGGTGAGGACGAACGGGAGGGCCAGGGCCGCGAGCACGGCCAGCAGCGCCGGGACGCGGCGCACCAGGTCAGACACGGACGGCCTCCGCGCGACCGAAGATCCCCTGCGGCCGGACCAGCAGCACGGCGATCATCACCACGTAGGGGATGACCTCGCCCAGCCCCCGGCCCAGGAAGGACAGGTCGGACGCGTAGCCGACCACCAGGGCGACCGAGATCCCGATGACCAGGCCACCGACGATCGCCCCGACCACCGAGTCGAAGCCGCCGAGGACCCAGGCCGGGATGGCGGCCAGCGCGCTGAGCGCCACCCCGGGGGCCACCCCCGGCGCAGGGAAGGACGTCAGGAAGATGCCGGCCAGCGCGGCCAGCCCGCCGGCCAGGGCCCAGCCGGTGGCGCCGGTGCGGGAGAGCCGGATGCCCATCAGCGAGGCGGTGTCGCCGTCGGCGGCCGCCGCGCGCATGGCGACCCCGGCGCGGGTGCGGGCGAAGAGGAACCACAGCAGCGCGAAGGCGACCACCGCGAACCCCGCGGCCAGGGCGCGGCTGGTCGGCAGGCTGACCGGGCCGATCGTGACCACGTCGGCGCCCCAGGGGGCACCGTTGGTGAGCACCCGGTTGCCGATCCGCCGGGTCAGCTCGGTGAGCAGCAGCACCTCGACGGCGAGGGTCAGGATCGCCGCCGTCCCGGGGTCGGCCTCGGCGAGATTGCGCACCAGGACGGCGTTGATGAGGACCGCGAGCAGGGCCGCGGCGGCCAGCGCCACCACGACCGCCGGCCAGAAGCCGATCGGCTCCTGCAGCACGGCGACCAGGTAGGCGCCGGTGAGCAGCACCGAGCCGTGGGCGAAGTTGAGCACGCCCGTGGAGGTGAAGACGATGACGAAGCCGACGGCGATCAGGCCCAGGATCAGCCCGTAGGAGATGCCGTTGGCGAGTTGGGTGAGCAGGTAGCTCATGCCGCCGCCGTTCCGAGGTACGCGCGCAGCACGTCCGGGTCCCGCTGCACCTCGTGCGGCGGCCCGTCGGCGATGCGCTTGCCGAAGTCGAGGACCGTGATGCGCTCTGCCAGCCCCATCACGAAGGGCATGTCGTGCTCGACGAGCAGGACCGACAGCCCCAGCTCCTGCTGAACGGCCCTGATCACCGCCGCCATGTCGGAGGACTCGCCGTGGGTCATCCCGGCCACCGGTTCGTCGAGCAGCAGCAGCCGGGGTTCCGAGGCGAGCGCCCGGCCCAGCTCCACGCGCTTGCGGTCGCCGTAGGACAGGGTGTGCACCTCCCGCTGCAGCAGGCCCTCGATGCCCAGCAGCTCGGCCGTGCGCCGCACCGACTCGCGGTGCTGCTCCTCCTCCCGCCGCGTCCGCCGCAGGCGCAGCGCGTCCGACGGGGTGCCCGAGCGCATCAGGTGGTGCCGGCCGACGAGGAGGTTGTCCTCGACGGTCTGCTCCAGCGCGAGGGAGATGTTCTGGAAGGTCCGGGCCACCCCGTGGCCGGCGAGCCGGTGCGCAGCGGTGCTGGTCACCTCGACGTCGCCGTAGTGGACGGTGCCGCTGGTGGCCTGGTACGCGCCGCCCAGGACGTTGAGGCAGGTGGACTTGCCCGCGCCGTTGGGGCCGATCAGTGCGTGGACGGTGCCGGGTTCGACCGTGAAGGAGACCTCGGACAGCGCGGTGATCCCGCCGAAGCGGACGGTCAGCTGCTCGATGGTCAGCCGCTGGGCGGCCGGCGGCCCGTCGTCGCGGGCCGCGACGGGCGCCGCCGGGACGGGGACCGCCGGGACGCGGTGCCCGTCGTCGGTGGGTGGCGCGTCGGCCACGCCCAGGTAGCGGGTGCGGATCTCGTCGGTGGCGGCGAGCTCGGCGGCCGGCCCCGAGGTGGCGACGGCGCCGGTCTCCAGCACGTACGCGCGGTCGGCGACCCGCAGGCCCATCGCGGCGTTCTGCTCGATCAGCAGCACCGACGTCCCCTGGGCGTGGATCTGGGTGATGATGTCGCCGATCTGCTCCACCAGCTGCGGGGCCAGCCCGAGGGACGGCTCGTCGAGCAGCAGCAGCCGTGGTGAGGTCATCAGCGCGCGGCCCATGGCGAGCATCTGCTGCTCGCCCCCGGAGAGCAGGCCGCCGCGCTGGGACCGGCGCTCGGCCAGGATGGGGAAGAGCTCGAACACCCGGTCGTGGGCCTCCTGGCGGGCCCGGGCGTCGCGCACGGTGTACCCACCGGCCTGCAGGTTCTCCTCGACGGTGAGGTTGCGGAAGACCCGGCGCCCCTCCGGCACCTGCACCAGGCCGGCGCGCACCACCCACGACGAGTCCCGCTTGACGAGGTCCTCGCCGTCGAACCGGACCCGGCCCGCGGTGACGGCGCCCCCCACCGAGCCGAGCGAGCGGGACACCGCGCGCAGCAGGGTGGTCTTGCCGGCACCGTTGCTGCCGAGGACGGCGACCACGGAGCCGGCGTCCACGTGCAGCGAGACGCCGCGCAGCGCCTGGACGGCGCCGCCGTAGGTGACCGCGAGGTCATCGACGATCAGCAGGGGGTCGGGCACGGGACCTCTTCCAACGGGACGGAGTCAGGACGTCGCCGGGCGACGGGGGCCGCCGGACGAGGAGCGCACCCCACGGACAGCGGGCGGACCTGGTGCCGGGCGCCCGGGGCGGAGAGCCCCGGACGCCCGGCACCAGGTGGCGGACTCAGTCGAAGGTGTAGCTCTCGGCGCTGGGGCCGAGCAGCGTGTCCTCCATGCGCAGGCCGCCTTCGACGTCGGCGTCGGCCCGGAGCAGGTACACCGAGCGCATCGGGGGCTGGCCCTCCTCCGAGTAGTCCAGCGGCGCCGGGAGGATGCCGCCGGTCTCCAGGTCGGTGATCTCGCGGATGCCGGCGACGATGCCGGCGGGCGTCAGGTCGCCGGCCTCGCAGGCGTTCTCGATCGCGGTGCGCAGCAGCATGGCCTCGGCGGACCCGGCCGGGATCTCCCAGCCGGGCGGGGTGTCGCCGCCCGCCGCCTGGTGCAGCTCGACGGCCTCCTGCACCCCCGGCTCGTCGGCGCTGTAGGGCGCGATGCTGCTCAGGAAGTAGAAGTTGTCCAGCAGCGCGGGACCGGCCGGCCCGTCCAGGAGGGACGGGTTGTAGGTCGGCGAGTTGCCCAGCAGCGGGACGTCGAGCCCCTGCGAGGCGAGGACCGCGGCGAGGGAGGCCAGCTGGGCCGGCGCGGCGCCGAGGATGACGGCGGAGACCCCGGCCTCTCTCAGCGCCGAGGCCTGGGCGGAGAGGTCGGTGTCGGCCGGGGTGATCTGCTGCGGCACGATCTCCAGACCGCGCTGCTCGGCCGCGTACTCGGCACCGGCGAGCGAGTCGCCCCCGAGGTCGCCCTCGAAGTAGACGACGCCGACCCTGTCGCCCTCGGAGAGGCCCAGCTCGTCGACGAGGTAGTCGATCCCGTTGGCGCTCTCGACGCTGTAGGTGGTGCCCGGGATGTGCGCGTTCGGGTAGTCGAGGACGACGCTGGACCAGCCCATCCCCCCGACGTAGAGGTCGTCCTCCTGGGCCAGGGGCAGCAGCGCCGCGACGACCGGGGAGCCGAGCACCTGCTGCAGGGCGGCCACGTCGGGCGCCATGCTGCGGTACAGGCCGACCGCCCGCTGCGGGTCGTACTGGTGGTCCTGCACCTCGACCTCGACGTTGCGTCCGCAGACCCCGCCGTCGGCGTTCACCTGGTCCCAGTAGGCGCGGATCTGGGACACGTGCAGCGGCGCGCTCACCGCGAAGGGCCCGGAGAGGTCGGTCAGGATCCCGACGTTGATGGTGTCGTCGGTGACGCCGTTGCCGGTGCGGACCTCGTCACCGCCACCTCCTCCGCCGCTCGCCTCGGGGGCCTCGGTGCTGCAGGCCGCCAGGAGGGCGACGCAGCCGACGAGAGCCAGCGCTGGTCGGGTGCGGTGCTTCATGGGATCCCCTTCTCGACGACGGGCGGACCCGTCGGACTGCGAGACCAGACATCGATGTCTGTAGTGGCTCAAGTCACAGGGAAACTAGAAGGCATCGTGACGGGCGTCAAGGAAAGTTCCAGTGTCGTGACCGGACCGCGATGATCGCCCCCCC
>NZ_JBJHAQ010000045.1:0-29229 GCF_054051115.1 Modestobacter sp. SYSU DS0904
TCCCCGAACCAGCCGGGCTTCGCCTCGACGGTCCTCCGTCCCGGGGAGACCTACGACAGCACGACGGTCTTCGAGCTGTCGCACTGACCCCGACGGTGGGGGGGGGGGGGGGGCCGCGCGCCCCCCCCCCCCCCCCCCCCCCCCCCCCCCCCCCCCCCCCCCCGCCGGTGTTCAGCTCGAGGTCAGCGGCCGGAGCGCCCGCGTGCGCGGCCGGCGCCGGAGGACGCCTGACCGGCCCGGGCGGCGAGCTCGGCCCGCGTGCGCGCCGGCCCGGCCGGACGGCCCTGTCCGCGGCCGGCCGAGGCGGATGCCGACGAGCCGGCGCTCCCGCCACCACCACCGCTGCGCCGGCGACGGCCGCCGTTGGCACCGCCACCGCTGCCCTGGGGCTGCGGCTCGGGGGCCGGGGCCGGCTCGACGTAGGGCGCGGCCGGTCCGGTCAGCGCGGTGATCTCCCGGGCGCCCGGCTTGATCGCCGAGACGTCCGGGGTGATCCCGGCCTGGCGGGCCAGGGTGCGGACCTCACCGGCCTGGTCGGGCGTGGCGATGGTGACGACGATGCCGCCGGCACCGGCCCGCGCCGTCCGGCCGGAGCGGTGCAGGTACGCCTTGTGCTCGGCCGGCGGGTCGACGTGCACGACGATGGCGACGTCGTCCACGTGGATGCCGCGGGCGGCGATGTCGGTCGCGCACAGCACCCGGGTCTCGCCGTTGCTGAACGCCTCGAGGTTGCGCTCGCGGGCGTTCTGGCTGAGGTTGCCGTGCAGGTCGACGGCGGGCACGCCGGCGGCGGTGAGTTGCTTGGCCAGCTTCTTCGCCTGGTGCTTGGTGCGGGTGAACATCACGGTGCGGCCCAGCCCGGAGGCGAGCTCCTTGACGATCTGCGGCTTGTCCGCGGCGTCGACCCGGAACACGTGGTGGGTCATCGTCGAGACGGGGGCGACGGCCGGGTCGACCGAGTGCGTGGTCGGCCGGTCGAGGTAGCGCTTGACCAGCACGTCGACGCCGTTGTCCAGGGTGGCGGAGAACAGCAGCCGCTGGCCGACCTTCGGGGTGCGGTCGAGCAGGCGCTTCACGCCGGGCAGGAACCCCAGGTCGGCCATGTGGTCGGCCTCGTCGAGGATGGTGATCTCGACCGCGCCGAGATCGGCGTGGCCCTGACCGATCAGGTCCTCCAGCCGGCCGGGGCAGGCGATCAGCACGTCGATGCCACCGGCCAGCGCCTGCACCTGGGGGTTCTGCCCGACGCCGCCGAAGACCACGGTGGTCTTCATGCCCAGCGCGCGGGCCAGCGGGTCGACGACCGCGGCGACCTGGTTGGCGAGCTCCCGGGTGGGCACCAGGATCAGCGCGCGCGGCCGCTTGGGCTGGCGCTTGCTGGTCGAGCCGGCCAGCCGGGCGACCAGCGGGATGGCGAAGGCGAGCGTCTTGCCGGAGCCGGTCCGGCCGCGGCCGAGCACGTCCCGGCCCGCCAGGGTGTCCGGCAGGGTCGCGACCTGGATCGGGAACGGCGCGGTGATGCCGCTGGCGGTGAGCACCTCGACCAGCGGCGCGGGCACGCCGAGCTCGGCGAAGGTGGTGTCGGTGGGGAGCACGGTGGCGTCCGCACCGGCCGGGACGACGACCGGCGCGGCGGGCACCGACTCGGTCCCGGTCTGCTGCTCCGCCGGGCGCGGACCGGTACCGCGGCCGCGGCCACCGCGACGGCGGCGGTTGGCGCCGTCGTCGTCCGGGCGGGAGGGGGCGGCGGGGCCGGCCGGCCCCGTGGGGGCGCGGAAGGCGGGGGCCGGGGCCGTCCCGGTGGGGGCGGCGGCGGGGCGGGTGGCGCGACGGCGCGGGCGCTCGTCGTGGGCAGGGCTGGAGGTCATCGAGTTCCTCAACACTCAGGTGGCCACCGTTCGTCCACCCGGTGCGGGGCACCACGGGGGTGCCGCGTCGCATCGACGGGGACCGGACGTCTGGTCGCCGGCGCGCCTCGGTGGCGCAGCCTCGCGCCGACGTCGAGTCCACTCGCTCTCGGATGAGCGGGGGCGGCGCCGGTGCCCCCACTGTGCCAGACCGGGCGCCTCCCCGGGCGCGGCCCGGGGAGGCGCTGGTCACATCGAGGGGGTCAGGCCGGTTCGGTCGACGTCTCGCGGTGCTGGGCGGGTGAGGTGAGCACGGAGATGCCGCCCTTGGACTCGAAGACCGCCAGGTGCACCTCGCTGACGTCGGAGATGCCGTGCTGCCGCAGCGCGCTGGCGAGGTCGGCCTGGAGCAGGCCGGCCTGGCGCAGCACCTTCTGGTCGACCTCCCCGTCGCGGACCAGCACCCGGATCTGCGGGTCGATGGCCTGGTGCACCCAGGGGAGGAAGCGCAGCCGGCTGATCCCGGTGTGCACCACGGCCAGGGTCACCAGCGCCAGGGCCCCGGTCAGCCACGGCGTCTGCGACGAGGTGGCCGTGCGGCCGACGATGGCCCCGACCGCCACCGCGACCACGAAGTCGTAGGGCGTCATCTGGCCCACCGTGCGGCGCTCGCTGAAGCGCAGCACGGCCAGGGCGGTCAGGAAGAGCAGCGCGGCCTTGAGCGCCGCCCAGCCGGCGGACGCGGGCGAGCCGATGAGGACGTCGGAGAAGCTCATGTCCTTCCCCATGCCCATGATCGGCCGGATCAGCCCATGGTCTTCAGTCCGTGCTCTTCAGTCCATGGTCTTCAGCCCATCGTCTTCTGCCCGTCGATCGACTCGCGCAGGATGTCCGCGTGCCCGGCGTGCTGGGCGGTCTCCGCGATGACGTGCAGGAACGTGCGCCGGACCGAGCGCACCGCCCCGGGCTCGAACCACGGCGCCTCCGGCAGCGGGTGTGCGGCGTCCAGGTCGAGGGTGGCCACCAGCTCGTCGGTGCGCCGGGCGGTCTCCGCGTAGCCGGCCAGCACGCCGGCCAGGGTCTCGCCGGGGGCGAGCCGCCACTGCGCCGCCCAGGCCTCGGGGTCCTGCGGGCCGAACCCCGCCGGGCCCTCGACGGCGAAGGCCGCCCACGCCGCCTCGGTGTGCGCGACGTGCTTGATCAGCCCGGCCGGCGTCAGCTCGCTCGCGGTCGGCCGGCTGGTGGCCTGCTCGTCGGTGAGACCGCGGACGGTGAACCGCAGGAAGTCGCGGTGCGTCCGCAGGGCCTGCAGCAGGTCGGCGCGCTCGCCGGTGAGGGTCGGGGTGGTCGTGGTGGTGGTCATGGCTGGTCCCTCTCGTCGTCGGGGTGCTGGCACCAGCGTCTCCGCCCCAGCGGTCAGTTCCTGTCACTTGTGTCCGGCAGACTCCCGGCATGGCCGCCACCAGCACCCGGACGCTGCGGCTGCTGTCCCTGCTCCAGTCCCGCCGGCACTGGTCCGGCGCCGACCTCGCCCAGCGGCTCGGCGTCTCGGTGCGCACGCTGCGCCGGGACGTCGAGCGGCTGCGCGAGATCGGGTACCCGGTCGACGCCTCGCGGGGGGCCGACGGCGGCTACGCCCTCGCCCACGGTGCGGCGCTGCCACCGCTCGTGCTGGACGACGACGAGGCGGTCGCCCTCGCGGTGGGGCTGTCCGCCGCCGCGGCCACCAGCGTCAGTGGCGTGGGGGAGTCCTCGCTGCGTGCCCTGGCCAAGCTGGTGCAGGTGATGCCGGCCCGGCTGCGCCGCCGGGTCGACGCCGTGCGGGTGATGACCGAGAGCGCCGGCTGGGGCCCGGGCGGGGACCCGGCCCGGGTCGACCCCGAGGTGCTGACGGTCGTCTCCCTGGCCTGCCGGGACGCCGAGCGGCTGGCCTTCGGCTACACGACGTCCGACGGGCGGGCCGGCCAGCGGTCGGTCGAGCCGTGCCGGGTCGTCGCGCTGGGCCGGCGCTGGTACCTGGTCGGGTACGACCTCGACCGCACCGACTGGCGGGTGTTCCGGCTCGACCGGGTCGCCGCGCCGCGGGGGACGGGCGCCCGGTTCGCGCCGCGGCGGCTGCCGGCGGTCGACGCGGTGACGTTCGTCCGCGACCGGGTCGCCGGGCTGCGCACCCACCCGGTGGAGGCCGTCGTGCACGCACCGGCCGCCGAGGTGCGCCGGCGGGTGGGGGCGTGGGCGGCCGTCACGGCGGAGGGGCCGGACCGGTGCCGGGTGCGGCTGGACGTGGAGGACCTCGACTGGGCCGCCGGGGCGCTGGCGATCGTCGGCGTCCCGTTCGCCGTCGTCTCACCGCCGGAGCTGCACGCCACCCTGCGTGCGCTCGCCGAGCGCTGCACCACCGCCGCCGGCTGACGCCCCCTCCGCGAGCAGTGCGCAGGTCAGCGGTGGCGGCCGTGGACGACGCGGAGCACCCGGGCCAGGGCGTCGGCAGCGCCGGCCGGGCGGCCGAAGCTCATGAAGTCCACCGGCAGCGGCGCCCGCTTGCGGGTGACCGCCTTCGCCCGGGTGAACTCGCGCAGCCCGTCCTCGCCGTGGATCCGGCCGAAGCCGCTCTCCCCGACGCCACCGAAGGGCAGGGCCGGCACCGAGGCGAAGGTGAGCACCGAGTTCACCGAGGTCATGCCGCTGCGCATCCGGCGGGCCAGGTCCAGCCCGCGGGACCGCGATCCGCTGAACACCGCCCCGCCCAGGCCCATGGCGCTGGCGTTCGCGCGGGCCAGCGCCTCCTCGGCGTCGGCGACCCGGCTGATGGTCAGCGTCGGGCCGAACGTCTCCTCCCGCATCGCGGCCGAGCTCTCCGGCACGTCGAGGAGCACGGTCGGCGGGATGCGGTCGCCGTGGCCGGGGACACCGTCCACGGTGCCGCCGGCGGCGACCGTCCCGCCGGCGGCGACCGTCCCGCCGGCGGCGATGGCGTCGGCCAGGTGCCGGCGGACGACGTCGGTCTGGCCCGCCATGGTCATCGGGCCGTAGCTGGCGCCGGCGTCCGAGCCGGGGCGCAGCGCCGCCACCCGCCCGGTGACCTCGGCGACGAAGCGGTCGTGCACGGCGGCGGTGGCGTAGACCCGCTCGATGCCGATGCAGGTCTGCCCGGCGTTGCTCATCGCGCCCCACACCGCGGCGTCCGCGGCGGCGGGCACGTCGGCGTCGTCGTCGACGATCATCGCGTCCTTGCCGCCGAGCTCCATCAGCACCGGGGTGAGCGTCTCGGCGCAGGCGGCCATCACCGCCCGCCCGGTGGCGGCCGACCCGGTGAAGGCGAGCTTGCCGACGCCGGCGCGGCACAGCGCCGCACCGGTGTCGCCGAGGCCGGTGACCACCTGGAGGGCGTCGGCGACGTCGGGCACCGCGGCCCGCCAGGCCTCGGCCAGCCAGGCGCCGACGGCGGGGGTGAACTCGCTCGGCTTGAACACGACGGCGTTGCCGGCGGCCAGCGCGTAGGCGATCGAGCCCATCGGGGTGAACACCGGGTAGTTCCACGGGCCGATCACGCCGACCACGCCGAGGGGCTGGTACTCCAGGTACGCGGCGTGGTTGACCGCCAGCAGCCCCGGGTGCACCTTGCGCAGGCCCAGGGTGCGGCGGGCGTGCGCCCCCGCCCAGGCCAGGTGGTCGACGGCGAGGGCGACCTCCAGCACGGCGTCGGCGTGCGGCTTGCCGTTCTCCCGGTGCACCAGGTCGGCGAGCTCGTGCAGCCGGCGGGCCAGGTGGCCGCGGTAGGCGGCCAGCCGCAACCGGCGCTCGCCGAAGCCGAGGGCGGCCCACCGTGCGGCGGCGGTGCGGGCCCGGCCGACCGTCTCGTCGACGGCGGCGGCGTCGTGCACGCCGAAGACGCCCACCACCGCCCCGGTGGCCGGGTCGAGCGACTCGAACGTCCCGCCGGTGCCGGCCGTCGCGCCCGGGGTGCGGTCCGACTCCTCGGTGAGTGGCATGGACCACACGCTACGACCGGTGGGCAGGTGGGTCAGTCCGGAGTGCCCGCCACCCGGCCCGCCCAGCGCAGGTCCGCCTTGCCGGCGGGGGAGCGGTGCACCTCGGGCACGAAGACCACCTGCCGGGGCCGTTTGTGGTCGGCCAGCTCCGCACCGACGGCGTCCCGCACCTGGTCGGCGGTGAGCTCAGCGCCCGGCACCAGGGCCACGACGGCGGTGATCCGCTGGCCGAACCGCTCGTCGGGCACCCCGACGACGATCGCGTCGGCGATCGCCGGGTGGCGCAGCAGCACCTCCTCGACCTCCTCGGGCGGCACCTTCTCCCCGCCGGTGTTGATCACCCGGCTGCCCCGGCCGCGGAACACCAGCGTGCCGTCGGCCTCCAGGGTCGCCAGGTCCCCGGGCGCCGACCACCAGGCGCCGTCGATCTCCCGGAAGGTGTCCTCGCCGCCGGCCGGCCGGCCCGCGTAGTGCACCTCCCGCGGCGCCGGTGCCGCCAGCACGCCCACCTGGCCGGAGCCGGGTACGACGTCCCGGCCGTCGGCGTCCAGCAGGCGGGCCCCCGGGGCGAGCACGAAGCGCGAGGTCGGGGCGACCGCGCCCCGCCGGGTCAGCGACATCGCGTAGGGGCCGCCCTCGGAGGCGACGACGACGTCGGTGATCTCCGCGTCGGCGTGCTCGAGCAGCGCCGCCTTGGCGTCGGCGCTGAAGACGGCGCCGACCGAGACCACGCGGCGCAGGCTGGTCAGGTCGTGCGGGTGCCCGGCCGCCGCGGCGGCGGCCAGCTCCGCGACCAGCGGGCGGGCGAAGACGTCGCCGACGATGACCAGGTCGGTGACCCGGTGGCGGCCGATGGCGGCCGCGACCTCCGCGGGGTCGTAGGACCGGGAGGCGGGGAAGACCATCCGCCCGCCGGCGGCCAGCGTGCCCAGCGTCGTGTAGATGCCGGTGCCGTGCATGAGCGGGGTGGGGGTGAGCGTGACCAGCCGGTCGGGCTCCGCGCGGGCCTCCCGCAGCCGCTGCCCGAGCTCGGCCAGGCCGGCCGGCGCCGGGATGCCGAACTTGGCGAAGCCGTTGGGCACGCAGCTGACCCGGAAGACGGTGGACTGCCGGGTGAGCACGCCCTTGGGGCGGCCGGTGGTGCCGCCGGTGTAGAGCAGCCACTCCCCGTCGGGGCGCGGCGTGCGGGGTCGCGGCGCGCTGGCCGCGAGCACCGTCTCCAGCGCCTCACCCGGCAGTGGGCCGGGGGCGTCGGCCGGGCCGTGGGCGTCGGCCGGGCCGTGGGCGTCGGCCGGGCCATGGGCGTCGGCCGGGCCATGGACGTGCAGCAGCGCCCGCAGCTGCGGGAGCCCGGCGGCGGCCTCCGCGACCACCGGGCCGGTCGCGGCGTCGAAGACCAGCCCGACGGCGCCGGCGTCGTCCAGGACGTGCCGAAGCTCCTGGGCGCGGTAGCGGTAGTTGACGTTGAACGGGACGGCGCCGAGCTTGCTGACCGCCAGCACGGCCTCGACGTACTCCGGGCCGGTCCACAGCCCGATCCCGACCCGGGACCCCGGGCCCACCCCGCGCTCGGCGAGCGCGGTGGCCAGCCGCGCCGCGCGCTCGTCCAGCTGGGTCCAGGTGCGCCGGGTGTCGCCCTGGACGATCGCCACCGCAGCCGGCAGCTCGTCGGCCACGGTCTCGAAGACGGTTGCGAGGCTCTCCTCCATCAGAGGCACACTAGTGTCGGTCGTCACCGTGGTGCGTCGATCGATTCCGTCCCCCGGATGGGTGGGGTGCGGTCTTCCCGCAGCGCGGAAGGCTCCTTGCCGACAGGGGCGCCCCTAGACTCGGCTGCCGTCCACCACGGGGCGGGCACGGGCGGGAGAGCGGATGAACGACGGAGACCAGCGGCGCGTGCCAGGGGTGGCCGCGTGACACGGGCGGCACTGGGCGACGCGGGGACCGTGGCCGACGAGCGGCCGGCGCCACCGCCGGCCGACCAGGCCGAGGGGCCGGCCATCCGCCCGCAGACCCACGTCCTGCTGTTCTGCGGCACGCACCTGGCCGAGCCCGGGCTCGCGGTCTCCACCAGCGGCCTCATCGACGCGCTGTCCCGGGTCGGCGTCGGCGAGCACGCCGCCCGCTCCACGGTCAGCCGGATGATCCGCCGCGGCACGCTCGAACGCCGTCGCCGGGGCAAGCGGATCTACCTGTCGCCGACGCCGAGCGCCCGGGCGACCCTGGCCGAGGGCGGGGAGCGGGCCTGGCGCTCGCCGGTGAACCGCACCTGGGACGGCCGCTGGACGCTGCTGGGCTTCTCCCTGCCGGAGAGCCGCCGGGCCGACCGGCACCTGCTGCGCTCCCGGCTGCAGTGGGCCGGGTTCGGCATGCTGCAGAACGGGCTGTGGGTCGCCGCCGGCGACGTCGACGTCGCCGGGGTGCTGCGGCAGCTGGACGTGCTGGACCACCTGAAGGTCTTCCGGGCCCAGGTCGCGGCCCCCACCGAGGTCGCCGAGCTGATCGAGGACGCCTGGGACGTCGCGGCGATCGCCCGCGGCTACGCGGACTTCCTCGAGCGCTGGGACACCCCCGACCCGCTGCCCGACGCCCCCGACGACCTCGCCCGCCAGCTCCGGCTGCTCGGGGAGTGGACGCTGCTGGCCCGGCACGACCCGGGGCTGCCGGTGGAGTACCTGCCCGCCGACTGGCCGGCCGTGCGGGCCGAGCACGTCGCGCTGCGGCTGCGCACCCGGTACGAGGCCGGGGCCCGGGCGATCGCGGACGGCCTGGTGGAGCGGCTGTCGGCGGAGGAGGTCGCCGCACCGGTCGTCGCCGACGCCTTCGACGAGGTGTCCGAGGACCTCCGCGCCGCCGCGCTCTGACCCGTCGGGGGCACCCCTCGCTCACTGGGCACAGGCGTTGACGTCCGCCACGAAAGTGAATAACGTCCGAGGCGGTGCGGGGCTGCTCGAGGAGCCCGTCCCGCCGCAGGTCGACGTGCTATGAGAGGAACCCCATGCAGCTGAACGGCAAGGTCGCCGTCGTGACCGGAGCCGGCCGCGGACTCGGCCAGGCGTACGCCAAGGCGCTCGCCGCCGCGGGGGCCGCGGTGGTGGTCAACGACCTCGACGGGGAGCTCGCCGAGCAGACCGCCGAGGGCATCCGCTCCGCCGGCGGCCAGGCGGTCGCCGAGAGCTCGGCCATCGGCTCGACCGAGGCGGCCGACGCGATCGTGGCCACCGCGGTCCGGGAGTTCGGCCGGCTGGACGTGATGGTCACCAACGCCGGTGTGCTGCGCGACCGCTCGCTGCTGAAGATGGCCGACGAGGACTTCGACGTCGTCGTCCAGACCCACCTGCGGGGCACCTTCACCTGCGGCCGGGCCGCGGCACGGCAGTTCAAGGAGCAGGGCGGCAACGGCCGGCTCATCCTCATCGGCTCCCCGGCCGGGCAGCGCGCCAGCTTCGGGCAGACCGGGTACACCGCCTCCAAGGCCGGCATCGTCGGCCTGGTGCGCACCTGGGCCGCCGAGCTCGAGCGCAGCGGCTCGACCGTCAACGCCGTCATCCCGGTCGCGCTGACCCGGATGGTCGCCACCATCCCGGGCATGGCCGAGCTGGTCGAGAAGGCCGACAAGGGCGAGCCGATCCCCGCCGACGTCCGCGCCGGTGGCCTCGGCACCGCCGACGACGTCGCCCCGCTGGTGGTCTTCCTCGCCTCCGACGCGGCCGCCGGCGTCACCGGTCAGGCCATCGGCGTCGGCGGTGACCGGATCGCGATCTGGTCCCACCCGACCGAGGTCGCCGTCGAGAGCCGCGCGGGTGGCTGGAGCGCCGACGCGATCGCCGAGGCGTTCCCGACCGCCTTCCAGCCGCACCTGCAGGCCTTCAAGCCCGACACCGTCCCTGGCGCGCCGGAAGGGAAGTGACGGCATGACCGGCAACGTCGCCGGGAGCACGCCGGCCATGGACGTCGACGCGCTGGTCGCCATCGACGTGCACACCCACGTGCACCGCTCCGCCCGCGGCACCGAGCACACCGCCGAGGGGGAGGAGGGCATCGAGGCGCTGGGTGAGTACTTCGGCCACGGCGGCATGCGCACCTACACGGTGCCCGAGCTCGCCGACGAGTACCGGCAGCGGTCGATGGCCGCGGTCGTCTTCGGCGTCGACAGCATCTCCCAGAGCGGCGACGAGCTGGTGCCCAGCAACGAGGAGGTCGCCGAGCTCGCCGCCGAACACCCCGACGTCCTCATCCCGTTCGCCAGCATCGACCCGGCCCGGGGCGCCGCGGGGGTCCGCCAGGCGCGTCGGCTGATCACCGACCACGGCGTGCGCGGCTTCAAGTTCCACCCCCAGGCGCAGGGGTTCTTCCCCAACGACCGGTCGGCCTACCCGCTGTACGAGGTGATCGCCGAGGCCGGCCTGGTGGCGCTGTTCCACACCGGGCAGACCGGGGTGGGCGCCGGCACCCGGGGTGGCGGCGGGATCCGGCTGAAGTACGCCAACCCGATGGACGTCGACGACGTCGCCGTCGACTTCCCGGACCTGGACATCATCCTGGCCCACCCGTCCTTCCCCTGGCAGGACGAGGCGCTGGCCGTGGCGACCCACAAGCCGCGGGTGCACATCGACCTGTCCGGCTGGTCGCCGAAGTACTTCCCGCCGCAGCTGGTGCAGTACGCCAACTCGCTGCTGCAGGACAAGGTGCTCTTCGGCTCCGACTTCCCGGTGATCACCCCGGAGCGGTGGATGAAGGACTTCGACGCCCTCTCGATCAAGGAGACGGTGCGGCCGAAGATCCTCAAGGAGAACGCCGCCCGGCTGTTCGGGCTGCGTCCGGATGCTGCCGGGGGGCAGGCGTGAACGAGAGCTTCGCGACGATCCTGGAGACCGTCGGCGACCTCCGCCGGGACCGGCTGGCGGTCAGCCACGGGGAGCGCAGCCGCACCTGGGCCGAGCTGGACGAGCGCGCCGCCCGGCTCGCCGGCCACCTCGCCGCACAGGGCGTCGGCCCGGAGTCGCGGGTCGCGATCGCGCTCTACAACGGCATCGAGTACATCGAGAGCGTCTACGCGGTGCTCAAGCTGCGCGCGGTGCCGCTGAACGTGAACTACCGCTACCGCCGTGACGAGATCGTCGGTCTGCTGGACGACGCCCAGGCCGAGGCGGTGGTGTTCGACGCCGCGCTGGCCGAGCGGATGGGCGAGGCCCGCCCGGACCTGCCGCGGCTGCGTGCGCTGGTGCAGGTCGGCGGCGACGAGGTGCCGGACCGGGCCGCCGGTTACGAGGCGGCGCTGGCCGCGGCCGAACCCGCGCCGCGCCAGCAGCGCGGCAACGACCACTGGCTGATGTACACCGGCGGCACCACCGGCCGGCCCAAGGGCGTGCTCTCCCGGCACTCGGGGCTGTACAACACCGTCTGCGCCAACGGGTTCCTGCTGCTCGGGGAGGCTTTCCCGCAGACCCTCGACGAGCTGCGGGCGACCCTCGAACGGCTCGGGCTCGACCGCGACGCCATGGTCTGCCTGCCGGCGCCGCCGCTGATGCACGCCACCGGGATGTACACCACCTTCGGCGCGCTGCTGGCCGGTGGCCGGGTGGTCTACCTGGCCTCGCGGTCCTACGACCCCGACGAGCTCGCCGCCACCGTGCAGCGGGAGCGGGTCGACACCATCTCCATCGTCGGGGACGTCTTCGCCCGGCCGCTGGCCGACGCGCTGGACCGGGCCGAGGCCGAGGGTCGTCCCTACGACCTGTCCAGCCTGCGCCGGATCATCAGCGTCGGGGTCACCTGGAGCGCCGACGTCAAGGAGCGCCTCCTGCACCACGCCGACATCGTGTGCCGGGACCTGGTCGCCTCCTCCGAGGGTGGCCCGTACGCGGTCACCGAGACCCGGCGGGGCGAGGCGACCGAGACCGCGCGCTTCCGGCTGGTCCCCGGGGCGCGGATCATCGACGAGCAGGGCCGGGACGTCGAACCCGGCTCCGGCCAGGTCGGCATGCTGGCCGCGCCCGTCGACGAGCACATCCGCTACCAGGGCGACGACGCCGCGACCGCGGCCACCTTCCGCGAGATCGGCGGCAAGCGCTGGGTGGTGCCCGGTGACATGGCCAGCCTGGACACCGACGGCACCGTGGTCTTCCACGGCCGCGGCAGCCGGGTGATCAACACCGGCGGCGAGAAGGTCTTCGCCGAGGAGGTCGAGCAGCTGCTGCTCACCCACCCGGCGGTCCGCGACGCGATGGTCGTCGGTGCCCCCGACGAGCGGTGGGGTTCCCGGATCGTCGCCGTCGTCGCGCTGCACCCCGGTGCCCAGTTCACCGAGGCGGAGGCCCGCGCCTACGTCGGTGAGCGGCTGGCCGACCACAAGCGTCCCCGCGAACTCGTCGTCGTCGACGAGTTGCGGCGCAGCCCGTCGGGCAAGGCAGACCTGCGGTGGGCCAGTTCCGTCGCCACCGGCACGGACACGCCCACTCCCTGACCCACCACCCCATCCCGAGGAGAGACCCATGAGCAGCCCCACCACCGTCGACGGCATCGAGGGCGTCAAGAGCCTGGCCGGCAAGGACCTGGGCACCAGCGACTGGGTGGAGATCACCCAGGAGATGGTCAACACCTTCGCCGACGCCACCGGTGACCACCAGTGGATCCACGTCGACCCGGAGCGGGCGAAGAAGGAGAGCCCGTTCGGCGGTCCCATCGCCCACGGCTACCTCACCCTGTCGCTCACCCCGATGTTCCTGCCCCAGCTGATGCACATCACCGGCTTCTCGATGGGCGTCAACTACGGCACCGAGAAGGTCCGCTTCCCCTCGCCGGTGCCGGTGGGCAGCAAGCTCCGCGCCCGGGCCGTCGTCGACCAGGTCACCGACGTCCCCGGCGGCGTGCAGATGCAGACCACGCTGACCTTCGAGGTCGAGGGCGGCACCAAGCCGGCCTGCGTCGCGACGATCGTCGTCCGGCAGTACGTGTGAGCGCGGAGGCCGCGCCGGCCGCCGGAGCCCAGCCGTCGTCCGCCGGTGCCCCGTCGCTGGTGGCCCGGCTGTCGGCGCTGGACACCTGCGCGGTCTCCGACGCCCTCGACGGGCACGGCGTGCCCGGCGTGCTCTCCGGGCTGCGGCCGCTGTGGCCGGTGCCCCGGGTCGTCGTCGGGCGGATCCGCACCCTGCGGGTCGGCCCGCGCGAGCCGGGCGCCGGGCCCGCCGCCCACCTGGGCACCCAGCTGCTGGTCACCGCCGAGCGCGGTGACGTGGTGCTGGTCGACGCCGGCGGGCGCACCGACGTCTCGTCCTGGGGCGGCATCCTCAGCACCGCCGCCGTCCAGGGCGGCGTCGGCGGGATCGTGATCGACGGCGCCTGCCGGGACATCGGGGAGAGCGAGCAGCTCGGCCTGCCGGTGTTCGGCCGGGCCGTCGTCCCCACCAGCGCCCGCGGGCGCATCGTCCAGCTGGGCATGGACGAGCCGATCACCGTCTGCGGCGTGCCGGCCAGCACCGGCGACCTGCTGGTCGCCGACGTCTGCGGCGCCGTCGTCGTGCCCGCCGCGCTGGCCGGGTCGGTGGTCGAGCTCGCCGAGCGGATCGCCGCCCGGGAGCAGCAGATGGTCGCGGCGGTCCGCTCCGGCCGCTCGGTCGTCGACGTCATGCACGACTCGCAGTTCCCCAGCCCCCGGGAGACCTGACCATGAGTGACCTGCTGCCGGTGACCGAGTTCGCCGGGCTGCCCACCGCCGCGGTGTCCGACGCGCTGGACCGGCTCGCCGTCCCGGCCGCCTGCCAGGGCATCCGGCCGCTGGCGCCCGGTCAGCGGCTGCTCGGCCGGGCGTTCACCGTCCGCTACGTGGCCACCGGCCGGCCCCCGGGCACCGTCGGCGACTTCGTCGACGACGTCCCCCCGGGCGACGTCGTTGTCATCGACAACGGCGGCCGGGAGGACTGCACCGTGTGGGGCGACATCCTCACCGCGGTCGCCACGCACCGCGGGGTGGCCGGCACCGTGATCGACGGGGTCTGCCGGGACGTCCACCGGGCCCGCGACACCGGCTACCCGGTGTACAGCCGCGGCTGGTTCATGCGCACCGGCAAGGACCGGGTCACCGTCTCCGACGTCGGGACGCCGGTGAGCGTGGCCGGCATCCGGGTGCGCGCCGGCGACCTGCTGGTCGGCGACGACGACGGCGTGGTCGTGGTCCCCGTCGAGGTCGAGCACGAGGTGCTGGCCGTCGCCCGGGAGATCGAGGAGCGGGAGAACGCCATCCTGGCCGCGGCGCTGGCCGGCGGCAGCCTGCGCGAGGCCCGCGCGGCGCACGGCTACCACCAGCTGCAGCGGACGGGGGAGCGGTGACCGCGGTCGCCACCCTTCCCGAACGGGCCGCCCGGCTGGGCGCCTCCACCGTGCACGAGGCGGCGGGCCGGATCGGGGCGCTGCCGTCGACGATCGGCGCGCTCTACCGCGAGCAGCCGGCGGTGGCCGGCCCGGCGCTGACCGTCTCCTGCCCGGCCGGGGACAACCTGTGGCTGCACCGGGCGCTCTACGCCGCCCGCCCCGGCGACGTGCTGGTCGTCGAGGTCGGCGCCGGGGAGGACCACGGCTACTGGGGTGAGGTGATGGCCACCGCCGCCCAGGCCCGCGGCATCGCCGGGCTGGTCATCTCCGGCTGCGTGCGCGACGCGGTCCAGCTGCAGCGGCTGGGCTTCCCGGTCTTCGCCACCGGCACCTGCATCCGCGGCACCGTCAAGGACCCCGACCGGGCCGGCGGGGTCGGCGGGCGGCTGCGCCTAGGCGACGTGCTGGTCTCCGCCGGCGACCTCGTCGTCGGCGACGCGGACGGTGTCGTCGTCGTCCCCGCCGCGCAGGCCGCGGAGGCCGTCGCCGCCGGCGACGCCCGCGAGCAGAAGGAGGCCGACGTCATGGCCCAGCTGCGCGCCGGCGCCACCACCCTCGACCTGTTCGGCCTGCGGTGAGCGGCCCGGCCGGGACCCCGCGGACCGGGCGCGCCGTCCAGGTGCCCGGACTCCACCACGGCGGTGCCCCGATCCCGATGGCCGCCCGGGTCGGCCCGCTGCTGGTCTCCGGCGGCGTGCTCGGCCAGGACCCGGAGACCGGCGAGGTGCCGGCCGACGCGGGGGAGCAGGTGCGGCTGGTGTTCGCCAACGTCCGCCGGGTGCTGGCCGCCGGCGGCGCCACCACCGCCGACGTCGCCAAGCTGACCTTCTTCGTCCGCGACCGGTCGGTGCGCGCCGCCATCGACGAGCAGTGGCTGGCGATGTTCCCCGACGAGGCCGACCGGCCCGCCCGGCACACCCTGACCACCGAGCTGGCGCCGGCGTTCGCCGTCCAGTGCGAGGTCCTCGCGTTCGTCGCCGACCGCGAGTGACCGTCCCCTCCTGACCCCGCTGCACACCGAGGAGCCCGCGTGATCATCGATGCCCACGCCCACGTCGTCGCACCGGAGGTGTTCTACGCCCACCGGGCCCAGCTGCTGGGCAGCGGCGGCTACCACCAGGACGAGGCCAAGATCAGCGACGAGGCGCTGGCCGAGTCTGCGGGTGCCAACGTGCGGATCATGGACGGCGTCGGCACCGACGTGCAGTTCATCTCCCCGCGGCCGTTCCAGCAGATGCACTCGGCGAAGCCTGCGGACGTCGTGCACCGCTGGATCCGGGCGAACAACGACGTGATCGCCCGCTCGGTCGCCCTGCACCCCGACCGGCTCGCCGGCGTGGCCGGGCTGCCGCTGTGCGCCGGGGCTCCGGTGGAGTCCTGCTTCGGAGAGCTGACCCGCGCGGTGGAGGAGCTCGGGTTCATCGGCGTCAGCCTGAACCCCGACCCCTACGAGGGCACCGGGCCCAGCCCGCTGCTCGGTGACGAGTACTGGTACCCGCTGTGGGAGCGGCTCGTGGAGCTGGACGTGCCGGCGCTCGTGCACCCGGCCGGCTGCTACAACGGCCGCGAGGTCTACAGCGACCACTTCATCACCGAGGAGTCGATCGCGGTCCTGTCGCTGATGCGGTCGCGGACCCTGCTGGACTTCCCCGACCTCAAGCTGATCATCGCCCACGGCGGCGGGTCGGTGCCGTACCAGATCGGCCGCTGGAAGGCCGCCCGGCTGGCGCCCGGCCTGGGCCGGGACTCCTTCGAGGAGCGCTTCGAGGTCACCCTGCGCCGGCTGTGGTTCGACACCTGCCTCTACGACCAGGCGTCGCTGGCCTACCTGTTCGCCACCGTGGGCACCGACCGCTGCCTGTTCGGCACCGAGCGCCCCGGCAGCGGCTCGGTCACCGACCCGGACACCGGCCGCCCCTTCGACGACCTCAAGCCGGTCATCGAGGGGATCGGCGCGCTGGACGACGCCGATCGCCAGGCCCTCTTCGAGGGCAACGCCCGCCGGGTGTTCAGCCGCTGGGCCGGCCCGGGCGGGGCGGGGTGAGCAGCGGGCTGCCGGAGTCGGACGCCCTTGCCCTGGCCCCCGAGGAACTCGCCGAGCTGCGCGGCACGGTCGCCGGTGCGCTGCGCGCCGTCTGGGAGCGCCCGCAGACCGCCGGTGACCCGGACGCCGGGGACGCGCGGCTGGCCGCGGCGTGGCAGGTGGCCGTCCGGCAGGGCTGGACCGAGCTGGGGCCGGCCGGCGCGCTGGACGCGCTGCTCGCCCTGACCGCGGAGCTCGGCCGGCTGGCCTGCCCGCTGCCGCTGGCCGACGCCTACCTGGCCACCGTGCTGTTCGCCGGCTCCGACGACGTGGTGACCGGCGTCGGCGAGGGCACGATCCGGCCCGTGGTGGTGCCCGCCGAGGAGGCAGCCGCCGGCACGGCGCCGGCCGACACCGCCGGCACGGCGCGGTTCGTCGACGGCGCCGGCGTGGCCACCCACCTGCTGCTGCTCCCGGACGGGGCGGGCGAGGTGGTGCTCGCCCCGGTCACCGGCGTCCGGCCCACCCCGGGCACCCCGGCACCGGCCTGGGCGGACGTCGACTGGACCGCCGACGGCGCGGTGCGGGCACCGGTGGACGCCGCCTCTGCCGAACGGGCCCGGGTGGTGCTGCGCCTGGCCCTGGCGACCCGGGCGTTCGGCGCGGCCGGCCGGGCGGCGGAGCTCGCCGTCGCGCACGCCTCGCTGCGGCACCAGTTCGGCCGGCCGATCGGCTCGTTCCAGGCGGTCTCGCACCGCTGCGTGAACGGCGCCATCGACCTCGCCGCCTTCGACGCGCTGGGCGTCGAGGCGACCCGGCTGGCGCTGGCCGGTGACGCCGGGTGGCTGCTGGCCGCCGAGCTCACGGTGGCCCACGCGGTCGAGGCGGCGCCCCGGGTGCAGCTCGGCGCGCACCACACGCTGGCCGCCACCGGCTACTTCGAGGAGCACGAGGCGCCGTGGCTGTTCCGCCGGGTGCACGCCGACGTCACCCGGCTCCCGCTGCTCGCCCCGGCGGCGGGGGAGCCCGGCGACCTGCTGCTGGAGACCGGCGCCCGGCTGCCCACCCCCCACCTGGGGGAGGCGGCCGAGGCCGCGCGCGCGGAGGTGCGGGCGTTCATCGCCGAGCACGTCCCGGCCGGGGTGACCGGTGAGGACCCCGCGCTGGTGGAGCTGCTCGCCGACGCCCGCTACCTGGCTCCCGGGCTCGACCCGGAGCACGGCGGGCGCGGCGCCGGCCCGGCCGAGCAGGTGGCCATCGGGGAGGAGCTGACCCACGCCGGGTTGGCGCCCCAGGCGCGCGTGGCCGCCGGCATGCTGGCCCCGACGATCGCCCGGCTCGGCACCCCGGCGCAGCGCGAGCAGCTGCTGCCGCTGATCAGCCGCGGCCGGATGCCGTTCTACCTGGGCTACTCCGAGCCCGAGACCGGCTCCGACCTCGCCCACCTGCGCACCACCGCGGTGCGCGACGGCGCGGACTGGGTGGTCACCGGCCAGAAGATGTGGGGCACCGGGGCGCACCTGGCCGAGTGGACCTGGCTGGCCGCGCGGACCGACCCGGCGGCGCCGGCGCACGCCGGGCTGACCGTCTTCTGCTTCCCCACCGGTCTGCCCGGCTGGAGCGTCCAGCAGCACCGGTCGCTGGCCGGCGGGGTCTCCTGCACCACCTTCTTCGACGAGGTGCGGGTGCCCGACTCCGCCCGGATCGGCGAGCCGAACCAGGGCTGGCGGGTGCTGACCGAGGCGCTGGCGCACGAGCGGATCGTCATCGCCTCCGGCACCGCCGGGCTGCTGCGGCTGTTCGAGGACCTGGTCGACGTGCTGCGCGCCGACCCCGGCCGCGCCGGTCCGCGCGGCTCGGCGGCCCGCGCGACGCTCACCTCGCTCGCCGCCCGGCTGCAGGCCGCCCGCGCCCTGGTGGCCACCAGCGCCCGGGACGCGCTGGGCGACGGCGGTGGGGTGGCCACCGCGCCGATGGCGAAGATCGTCGGCAGCGAGCTGGAGGAGGAGTTCGGCGAGGCCGTGCTGCGGCTGCTGGGCCCCGCGGCCGCGCTCGCCGAGGGTCCGAACGCCGGGTCGCCGGAGACCTTCGACTCTGCGCTGCGGTACTCGATCATGTCGGTGGTGGCGGGCGGGACCAACGACATCCAGCGCAACCTCGTGGCCCGCGCGCTCGGCCTGCCCCGCTGACGCGTCCCGGCCCGGGGATCAGCCCCGGGCCGGGTGGACGTCGGTCAGTGCAGCAGGCCGCCGCCGTCGCAGACCAGCGTCTGGCCGGTGAGCATCCGGGCGTCCGGGCCGCAGAGGAAGGACACCAGCCCGGCCAGGTCGTCCGGCCGGGTGCGCCGTCGGATGGCCTGCTGGGCCATGGTCCGGTCGAAGTCGTCCTCGGTGTTGTACTGTTCGGTGCCCGGGGTGGCGACCTGCCCGGGGAGCACCGCGTTCACGGTCACCTCGTGCGCCCCGAGCTCGCGGGCGAGCACCCGGGTCATGCCGAGCACCGCGCCCTTGCTGGCCACGTAGGCCAGCTGCCCCGGGCCGCCGGTGAAGAAGGTGCGGGAGGCGACGTTCACCACGCAGCCGCGGTCGCTGGCCACCAGCCAGGGGTGCGCCGCCTGGGTGGCGAGCGCGTACCCGACGGCGTTCACCGTGAGGTACCGCAGCAGCTCGGCCTTGTCGGTCTCCAGGTACGAGCGGCGCGGGGAGATCAGCCCGGCGTTGTTGACCAGGACGTCGATGCCGCCGCCGCGCTCGGCCACGGTCGCCATCGCCGACTCGAGCTGCTCGGGCTCGGTGACGTCGCAGGGCAGCCACTCGCCGGACCCGTCCTCCGGCGCCAGCACGTCCAGCACGGTGACCCGGTGCCCGTCGGCGCGCAGCCGGTCGGCGATCGCCCGGCCGATGCCCCGGCTGCCGCCGGTGACGACGGCGGTGGAGGCCCGGTCCAGGGGGCTCACCAGGTCAGTCGCAGCGGCAGGGCCAGCGGGCCCCGGTTGGCCAGGCTGGGCAGGTAGTCGATCTCCTCCGGCGGGACCGCCAGCTCGAAGCGGCGGACCCCCGCCAGCAGGACCTCCAGCGCCACCCGGCTCTCCAGCCTGGCGAGGATGTTGCCGAGGCAGGCGTGCACGCCCCGGCCGAAGGCCAGGTGCGCGGAGGCGCGGGCGCGGTCGAGGTCGAGGTCGTCCGGTCGGTCGACGAACGCGGCGTCGCGGTTGGCCGCCCCGTACATGACCTGGACCCGGCTGCCGGCCGGGATCGGGGTGCCGCCGACCTCGGTGTCCCGGGTGGCCATCCGGAACAGCCCCTGGATCGGGGACTCCAGGCGCAGCGACTCCTCGATGAAGGTGGCCAGCCGCGCGGGCTCGGCGCGCAGCCGGTCGGCGAGCTCGGGGTCGCCGGCCAGCAGCACCATGCTGTTGCCCAGGTGGTCGGTCGTGGTGATGTTGCCGGCCAGCAGCAGCTCCATCACGAAGCGGGTGGCGTCCTGCCGGTCCAGCCCGGCGGCCGCGATGGTCTGCAGGACGGTGTCCTCGGACTCCGCGGTCGCCGCGGCGTCCAGCGAGGGGGCGAGCAGCGCGCCGAACTCCGTGGCGATCCGGATGATCTCGGCCGGGTCGGTGCCGGCGTGGCCGACGGTGCCGGCCAGCTCCTCGGACAGCCGGCGCAGCTCCGCGGTCTCCTCGACCGGCAGCCCCAGCACCGTGGTGATCACGGTGATCGGCAGCGGGACCGCGAAGTCGGCCATGAACTCGACCTCGGTACGCCCGCGCCAGCCCTCGACCAGCCCGGTGCTCAGCTCGCGGATGCGCGGCTCGAACTTGTTCAGCCGGCTGGGGGTGAACGCCCGCTGGACGAGCTTGCGCCGCTGCGCGTGCTCGGGCTCGTCGGACAGCAGCAGGAACGGGACGTGCCGGGCCAGCTCGCTGTCGGCCGGGATGGGGGGTGCGCCGATGGCGTTGCGGGAGGAGAACGTCTCGGTGTCGCGCAGCACCGCGTCGACGTCCTCGGCCCGGGTCACCAGGTAGGCGTTGGCCGGGGCCACCCAGGTGACGCCGGTCTCGCGCAGTTCCGCGTAGGCCGGGAAGGGGCACCGCAGTGCCTCCGGCTCGAGCCTGGCAGCGGCGTCGATCAGCATGCGGTGTCCTCTCCTGCGTCGGGCCGCGGTGCCCGTCGGCCGGGCGGACCGCCCGGCGTCACCCGTCGCGACCGGCGGCCCTGCCGGCTCGGTGACGGGTGCCGGAACTCTGGCAGTCGGTACGCCTGTCGTCAAGGAATCGCATCACGCTCCGAACCCGTTGCGGAACGGCGTCATGACCCGGGAGCACGCCCCTGAGCAGCGATTTCTCCCGGCCCAGGCGGACCGCGGGGTGGCCGGCAGGCGAGGGTGGGCAACCGTGGGACGGAAGACGTTGGGCGAATCGTTGACGGTGACCAGCGTCACGCCTACGTTCCCCGGTGCCCCCACACCGCACCTGGCAGCGCCGCCGATGGCGGCCGGAGGTCCCCCTGATGACAGACCAGATGGCAGCGCTCGAGGCCCGCATCGCCGAGCTCGAACAGCGGCTCACCCGCACCGAGGACGAGCAGGCCATCCGCCGGCTCCAGTACCAGTACGGCTACTACCTGGACAAGACCCTCTACGAGGAGGTCGTGGAGCTCTTCGCCGACGACGGCGCCGAGGTCCACTTCCTGCACGGTGTCTTCCACGGCAAGGAGGGCGTCCGGCGGCTGTACGTCGGCCGCTTCATGAACAAGTTCGCCGACGGGCACAACGGCCCCCGCTACGGCCGGCTGCTCGACCACCCGCAGATGCAGGGCGTCATCACCGTCGCCGAGGACGGGCTCAGCGCCCGGGGCCGGTTCCGCTCGATCATGCAGGCCGGCAACCACGAGACCGTCGAGGGCTTCCGCCAGTGGTGGGAGGGCGGCATCTACGAGAACCAGTACGTCAAGCAGGACGGCCAGTGGCGGATCAAGGTGCTGAACTTCCGCTCGCTCTGGCAGGGGCAGTTCGACCAGGGCTGGTCCAAGGCGCCGGTCGAGTACGGCGGCTACCTCACCGAGACCTACCCGGCCGACCCCAACGGGCCCGACGAGATCGTCGACGACTGGGGGATGTTCCCGCGCACCGAACTGGTGCCCTTCCACTACCAGCACCCGGTGACCGGCGAGACGGTCACCGGCTGAGCCGGTCCGCCCGCGGTCCCTCCCCGTCCGCTGCGCCGTCCGGTCCGCTGCCCCGGACCGGACGGCGTCTCCCAGCCCGGCCCGGCGGACCCGGGCAGCCCCGCCACCTCCAGGAGCGTTCATGGCCACCATCGTCGGCGCCATCGGCACCTCGCACAGCCCCATGCTGCTCACCAACCCCCGCCTGTGGCGGGAACGGGCGGCCCAGGACCGCGGCAACAAGGAACTGCACGACACCAGCGGCCGGCACGTCACCTTCGACGAGCTCTCCGCCGCGGTCGGCGACCGCTACGCCGACCAGCTGACCGACGAGGTCTGGGAGCAGCGCTACACAGCCTGCCTGCAGGGCATGGACCGGCTGGCCGCGGACCTGGCGGAGCTGCGGCCCGACGTGCTGGTCGTGATCGGGGACGACCAGGAGGAGGTCTTCGACGCGACCAACCAGCCCTCGATGGCGATCTTCTGGGGCGACACCTGGGAGACCGGGACCATGGAGGGCGCCCCGCCCGGGGAGTTCTTCGACAGCGTCAAGACCGGCTACGCGATGGACGCCGTCCACCGGTTCGCCGGCCACCCGCAGCTGGCCCTGGACGCCATCACCGGGTTGGTCGCCCGCGAGTTCGACGTCGCCAGCGTCGCCAGCACCCCGCCGGGGCACGGCTTCGGGCACGCCTACGGCTTCATCATCGCGCGGCTGCTGGGGGAGCGGAGCGTGCCGGTGGTCCCGGTCATGCTCAACACCTACTTCCCGCCCAACCAGCCCTCCAGCAAGCGCTGCTACGACTTCGGCAAGGCCCTGGGCGCGGCGCTGGAGGCCTCCCCGGTCGACGCCCGGGTGGTGCTGGTGGCCTCCGGTGGGCTCAGCCACTTCGTCGTCGACGAGGAGCTCGACCGGCGGGTGCTCGACGGCATCGCCCGCCGGGACGCCGAGGCGCTGCGCGGCCTCCCCGACCACCTCCTCAACGCCGGCTCCTCCGAGATCCGCAACTGGGTCGCGGTGGCCGGGGCGATGCACGACCGCGAGGTGCTCTGGTCGGAGTACGCCCCCTGCTACCGCACGGCGGCCGGCACCGGCTGCGGCATGGGCTTCCTGCGGTGGCAGTGAGCCCGGCGCGGATCCGGGTGGCCACCCGGTGACCGGGGCCACCGCGGTGCTGCCGGGCGGCGGGACGGCGCCCGTGCTGCGGGTGCAGGACGTCACGGTCCGCTTCGGTGGCGTCGTCGCCCTCGACGGGCTGTCCTTCGACGTCCCGCGCGGGGCGATCTGCGGGCTGATCGGCCCCAACGGTGCCGGGAAGACGACGATGTTCAACGTCGTCAGCCGGGTCTACGACGCCAACGCGGGGCAGGTGCTGCTCGACGGCACCGACCTGCTGGCGCTGCCGGCGCACCGGATCGCCGCCGTCGGCGTGGCCCGCACGTTCCAGAACCTCGCGCTGTTCCCGACGATGACCGTGCTGGACAACGTCGCCGTCGGGGCGCACGCCCGGGGCCGCGGGGGCTGGCTGCGGGCCGCCCTGCGGCTGGGTACCCGGCGCACCGACTCGGCCGCCCGGCGCGAGGCCATGGAGCTGCTGGACCGGCTGGGCCTGGCGGCGCTCGCGCTGCGCCCGGTGGCCGGGCTGCCCTTCGGCACGATGAAGCGGATCGAGCTGGCCCGGGCGATGGCCGCCCGCCCGAAGCTGCTGCTGCTCGACGAGCCGGCCAACGGGCTCACCCACGCCGAGGTCGAGGAGCTCGGCGCGGTGATCCGGTCGCTGCGCGACGACTTCACCCTCTCGGTCCTCCTGGTGGAACACCACATGAAGCTGGTCATGAGCATCAGCGACCGGGTCACCGTGCTCGACTTCGGCCGCCGCATCGCCGACGGCACCCCCGACCAGGTGCAGCGCGACCCCGCCGTCATCGAGGCCTACCTCGGTGGTGGCGCGGACTCGGGCGCGGCGGCCGCGGACGGAGGGCGGCACCGTGGCTGAGCCGCTGCTGCAGCTGTCGGGCGTGCACGCCTCCTACGGGGAGGTCGCCGTCCTGCACGGCATCGACCTGGAGGTGCACGCCGGGGAGGTCGTGGTCCTGCTCGGCGCCAACGGGGCCGGCAAGACGACGACGCTGCGGGCCATCTGCGGGATGGTCGGCACCCGCGGGTCGGTGAAGCTGGCCGGCACCGAGCTGGTCGGCCGGCCGACGGAGTGGATCGTGCGGCGCGGGATCTCCCACGTGCCCCAGGGGCGCGGCGTGTTCGGCGTGCTCAGCGTCGAGGAGAACCTGCGCGTCGGCGCCTGGAACCGCAAGGACACCCGGGGGATCGAGGCCGACATCGCCCGCTGGTACGAGGTGTTCCCCCGGCTGGCCGAGCGGCGCGGCCAGCTCGCCGGCGGGATGAGCGGCGGCGAGCAGCAGATGCTCGCCATCGCGCGCGGGCTGATGGCCCGCCCGCAGCTGCTGCTGCTGGACGAACCGTCGCTGGGGCTGGCCCAGATCATCACCCGCGGGCTGTTCACGCAGCTCGAGGACATCAACCGCGAGGAGTCCGTCGCCATGCTCATCGTCGAGCAGAACGCCGAGCTCGCCCTCTCCTTCGCCCACCGCGGCTACGTCATCGAGTCCGGCTCGATCGTGCTGCAGGGGACCGCGGAGCAGGTGCGGGGCAACGAGGACATGCGCCGCGCCTACCTCGGCTACTGAGGGCGGTGCCGACGTGTCACCCAACATCGACAACCCCGCCTACCTGCTGCAGCTGCTCACCGGCGGGCTGACCAACGGCGCGCTGTACGCACTCGTCGCCCTGGCGGTGGTGCTGGTCTACAAGACCACCAGCCACATCAACCTGGCCCAGGGCGAGATGGCCGTCCTCGGCGCGTTCGCCGTGTTCGAGCTCACCCGGAACGGGGTGCCGGTGTGGATCGCCATCGCGATCGCGCTGGTGCTGTCGTTCCTGCTCGGCGCCGGCCTGGAGCGCGGCCTGATCCGGCCGCTGGAGCGGCGCGGGGTCTTCCCCGTCGTGCTGGCCACCCTCGCGCTGTTCCTGATCATCAACGCCGGGGTGGCGATCGTCTGGGGCACCCAGCCGGTGCGCGCGCCCCGCCCGTTCCCCGGTGCCGTGGAGGACAAGATCGACGTGCTCAGCGGCCCACCGCCGTTCTTCCTCACCTACGTCTCGATCGGCGTGCTGGCGACCCTGGTCGTGCTGCTGCTGGGCCTGTGGCTGCTGCTGGAGAAGACCAAGCTGGGGCTGGGCTACCGCGCGGTCGCGGCCAACCGGGAGGCCGCCGAGGTGATGGGCATCCCAGTGGGCCGGATGTACCTGTTCGGCTGGGGCATCGCCGCGGCGCTGGGCACCCTGGCCGCCGCCCTGGTGGCCGAGACCGCCGGCACCCTGGACTTCAACTCGATGGGGGCGATCCTCATCTTCGGGCTGGCCGCGGCCACCCTCGGCGGCTTCGACAGCGTGCCCGGGGCCGCCGTCGGCGGGCTGGTCCTCGGCCTGGTCATGTCGTTCGTGCCGGGCGTGTTCACCATCATCGAGGGCGACCTCAGCCTGATCATCGCCCTGCTGGTGGTGCTGGTCGTGCTGCTGGTGCGGCCCCAGGGCCTGTTCGGCACCAAGACCCTGGAGCGGGTGTGAGCAGCCCGCGCGTGGTCCTCGAGGGCTCCCGGGCCCACCGGCTGTGGCAGGGCAGCGGGTTGCTGCTCGCCGTCCTCCTCGTGCTGGCCCTGCCGTTGCTGCTCGGCGACTTCCGGATCGGCCAGTTCAGCCTGGTCGTCGCCTACACGGTGGCGGTGCTGGGGCTGAACCTGGTCACCGGCTTCAGCGGGCAGATCTCCCTCGGGCACGGGGCGTTCTTCGGGCTCGGCGCCTACACCACCGCCATCCTGGTCACCGACCACGGCTGGGCGTGGGCGGCCACCGTGCCGGTCGCCGCGCTGCTCGGGCTGGCGCTGGGCTTCGCCGTCGGCGTGCCGGCGCTGCGGCTGCACGGCCTGTACCTCGCGGTCATCACCCTGGCCGTCGGCGTCGCGTTCCCGGTCGTGGTGAGCCAGCCGGTCGGGCTGGCGCTGGGCAGCGGGGGCATGGCCGGCAAGGTCGCCCGCATCTCCTGGGACAAGCCGGCCTGGTTCGGGCTGGACGTCACCGACCGCGGGTGGACCTTCCTGGTGATGGCCGCCATCGCCGGGGCGCTGTGCTGGCTGGCGACCGGGCTGGTGCGCAGCCGGGTGGGGCGGTCGATGGTCGCGCTGCGCGACAACGGCACCGCGGCCGCCGTCTCCGGCATCTGGCCGGCGGAGGTCAAGACGGTGGCCTTCGCCGTCAGCGCCCTCTACGGCGCGATCGGCGGCTCGCTGTACCTGCTCACCACGCCGATCGTGAGCCCGTCCACCGTCGGGTTCACCATCACGCTGCTGTTCATCACCGCGATGGTGCTGGGCGGGGCCGCCACCGTCTCCGGTGCCTGGATCGGCGGGCTGGCGATGGTCTTCCTGCCCTACTACACCGCCGAGTGGGCCGGGCAGCTGCCGGTGCTGCGCAGCATGACCGACCAGCCCGGGCTGTTCGCCAACGTGATCTACGGGCTGATCCTCATCGTCTTCATCTACTTCGTGCCCAGCGGCCTGGTGCCGCTGCTGACCCGGCTGCGCACCCGCGTGCTGGTCATCGTCCCGCCCGAGGCGGCCGCCGCGGCCGGCTCCGGCAGCAACACCACGCCCGGCGAGCCCGACGGCGGGCTCGCCGGCCCGACCCCGGCGATCGGTGGGCCCCCCGCGCCACCGGCCCCGGAGACCGTGCCACCCCCGCCCCACGAGCCCGGGCAGCCTGCCCGGGTCCGCCCGTAGCTAGGAGAGACTCAATGACGAGAACACCCCGCTCCGTGGCCCTGGCGAGCGCCGGACTGCTGCTGCTCGGCATGGCCGGCTGCGGCAACAGCCGCAGTGAGAGCGCCTCCTCCGGTGGGGGCGGCGGCGCCTCCGGCGGCACCGACGGGCAGTTCGCCGTCGACGCCGGCGCCTGCCCCGCCGACGCCACCGAGCCGCTGGCCGACGGCGAGCCGATCGTGGTGGGCACCAGCCAGCCGCTCAGCGGTCCGCTGGCCGTCGCCGGCGGGGCCAACGTCTCCGGCATCACCGCCTACTTCCAGAAGATCAACGACGAGGGCGGCATCGACGGGCACGAGCTGCAGCTGGTCAGCAAGGACGACGGGTACGACGCCGCCCGCGCGGTCACCAACGCGCAGTCCTTCACCGGTGAGGAGCAGGTGTTCGCCACCGTGGCGCAGGTCGGCACCCCGCAGATCAGCGCCACCCAGGCCATCTACGAGGCGGCCTGCGTGCCGCAGCTGTGGACGATCACCACCGGCCCGATGTTCACCGACCCGGTCGGTCACCCGTGGACCATCAACGGCATCCCGCCGGCACCGGTGGAGGCCAAGGCGATCGTCGACCACATCGCCGAGCAGGTGCCGGGCGGGACGGTGACCGAGATCAAGGGGTCCGACGCGCTGTCCGAGGACTTCCACGCCGCACTGCCCGACCTGGCCGAGGAGGCCGGGCTGACCGTGCAGGAGGCGCAGACCATCCCGGCCGGCGCCACCAACATCGACGCCCAGATCTCCGCCGCCGTGGCCGGCTCGCCCGACGCGATCGTGCTGGAGGCGCTGCCCAACTACGCGCCTGGGTTCCTCACCGGGCTGGCCCGGGCCGGGTACGACGGCCTGGTCGTGCTCAACTCCTCGGCCAACGCCGCCAGCCAGTGGGTCACCCCCACCGACCCGGCCGGTGAGGGCGCCGTCGTCCCGCTGTTCCGCAAGGACCCGGCCGACCCGCGGTGGGCCGACGACCCCGCCGTCCAGGAGTACCTGGCCGACATGGCCGCCGCCGGCGAGGAGGCGGCCGCGCCGCTGGGCAACGCGCTGGACGGCTACGGCTGGGCCGAGCTGCTGGTGCAGAACCTCCGGGACGCCGCCGAGATGGAGGGCGGGCTCACCCGGGCCAACGTGATGAACGCCGCCTGGAACATGGACATCTCCCGGCCGCTGATGTTGCACCCGGAGCAGACCACCTCCGGCCCCGAGGACCCGGTGCTGAGCGAGGCCGGGGAGATGGGCGCCTACCGGGTGGACACCGGGGGCTGGGAGTCGGTCGGGGAGTGGGACTACTCCGGCGAGAGCGTCGACCTGATCGAGCAGAACTGACCACACCGCAGGGCTGAACGACGCCGTCCCGCCGGTCACCCCGGCGGGACGGCGTCGTGTCGGTCGGGTGAGCCGGTCGCATGATCGCCGCCGTCGTCAAGGTGGTGGCGGATCTGTGGACAGGCGTCTGACCTGCGGATTCGACTGGTGAGCGAGGACGTGGCCCGCTAGAATTCGAACGTACGTTCGGATCGGTGGGGAGGTGTCCGTGAGCGACTCGACGACCCTGGACGCCCCTGCTGCGGACGTTGCGCCGAACGTGGTGGCCGAGCTCCCCGTGGAGGAGTCTCCCGGTCTCGACCTGCTGTCTGCGCTTGATGCGCTGGCAGGTGAGCAGCTGCACGGGCTCTCGGGTGGTGCGGTGCTGGACCGGACGGCGGTGCTGGTGGCTGCGCGGAACCGGTTGGACGCCGAGCTGACCCGTACGGTGCGGCACGCGGAGAGTGCGCAGGCCGCGGAGCACGACGGGTTGAAGTCGATGCGGTCGTGGTTGATCGGGCACGTGCGGCTGGCGCCGGCCGAGGCGTCGCGGATCGTGCGAGCCGGTCGAGTGCTGGAGTCCTTCCCGGTGCTGGCGACGGGCTTCGCGGCGGGGGAGGTGAGTGCGGCGCAGGTGAACGTGGTGGCGGAGAAGGTGGGGCCCGGTGAGGTGGCCCGGGCTCACGGGCAGGGCATCGAGCTGGGCGCCTTCGACCACACGTGGGCGGCGATCGCGGCGGGGGCGCCGCATGAGTCGTTGAAGGCCGCGGTTCAGCTGTTCGCCGAGGCACTCGAGCCCGACGGGCCCGAGCCCGATCCCACCGAGGGGCGGCGGTTGAGCATCGCCAAGCACGCCGACGGCAGCGTCACTGGCCGGTTCGACCTCGATGCGGTGGGTGGGGAGAAGGTCCAGGCCGCGATCGAGTCGATCGTGCAGGCCAACCGGCCCAGGGGTGACGTGCGCACCCGCGCCCAGCAGCAGGCCGATGCGTTGGTGCAGCTGTGTGACAACCAGCTGGCGAGCGGCAACCTGCCGACGCTGCGGACGGTCAAGCCGCACGTCGTGGTGGGCCTGGACATCGAGGACCTGGTCGATCCGGCCACCGGCGCCCGTGCGGCCGAGCTGGGGTTCGGGGCGACGATCTCCGCCGCCCGCGCCCGCTACCTGGCCTGCGACGGGAGCATCTCCCGGATCGTGATGGGCCCCGACGGCGTGCCGCTCGATCTCGGCCGGGACCACCGGGTGGTCACCCCCGGGTTGCGCAAAGCGGTCGAGCGCCGGGACAAGAGCTGCGTGTTCGCCGGTTGCGGCGCCCCGACCTGGTGGTGCGACGTCCACCACCTCATCCACTGGCTCCACGGCGGCGAGACCAACCTGGAGAACTCAGCGCTGCTGTGCGAGCGGCACCACACCAAGGTCCACCACGGGTTCCGGGTCGAGCGACAACCCGATGGCCCATGGCGCACCTGGCGCCCGGGCGGCACCGAGATCCTCATCGGACCACTCCTCGACTAGTTGTACTGAGCAGGACCGTTGTTGACGCGGGAGCGACCTCCGGGTCGGGTGGAGCTGTCTGACGGCATCCATTCCGACCGCGGAGGTCGCTCGTGTCCCACGCTAACGCCCGACTGACTCCGGCCGGG
>NZ_JBJHAQ010000046.1:0-27821 GCF_054051115.1 Modestobacter sp. SYSU DS0904
ACTTGTAAATCCCCACCTACTACACCCCCCCACGCCCGGGCGGCCCGCGGGCAGCCGCCCGGGGGCCCGGAGGGGCGACCGGGTCCGGCCGGACCACGTCCCCTCCACGGGTGAGGGATCGGGCGGCGCCGCTCCAGGAACGCCGCGGACCTGACGTTCCCCGAAGCGACGGACCCGCCCCGACCGGGGACGGGCCCTGCCGCAGAGGAGCGACGCCGTGGACCGCGACACCGTGGACGCAGCCGCACGGGTGCTGGTGGCCGACGACGAGGAGGACATCCGGCTGCTGGTCTCCGTCGCCGTGCGCAAGGCCGGCTGCACGCTGCTCACCGCGGTCGCCGACGGGGCGCAGGCGCTGGCCGCCGCCCGCACCGGGCGACCCGACCTGGTGGTGCTCGACGTGTCCATGCCCGAGCTCACCGGACTGGAGGTCTGCGCCGAACTGCGCGCCGACCCCGCCACCGCGGGCACCCGGGTGCTGCTGCTGTCGGCCGGCGCATCCCCGGACGACGTCGCCCGCGGGCTGGCCGCCGGCGCCGACGCCTACCTGCCCAAGCCGTTCACGGTCGCCGGCCTGGTCGCCGAGGTCCGCCGGCTCTGCCCGCAGGGCAGCCCCGCGTGACCACCCTGCTCCGGCCGACCACCGCCGGATCCCCTCCCGAGCCCCCTCCCCCGACCTCCCGGGTCGCCCCCACCGCGCTGGCCGGCGGCGCCGTCGCCGCGGTGGCGGTGCTGCTCACCCGGCCGGAGTCGACGGTGCTGCTCGGCGCCGCCGGGCTGCTCGCCGTCCTCGCCGTCGCCGAGCTGGCCAGGCGCCTGCGCGGGCAGCTCGTCGCGTCCGCGGCGCTGGAGGGCCAGCGCCGGGAACTGGTGACCCTCGGGCAGTCGACGGCCGAGGAGCTCGAGGTCGCCACCCGGATGATGCGGGCCCGGGCACAGACCATGACCAGCGTCATCGACGCCGTCACCGAGCAGTCGATCATCGGCACCGACCCCGACGGGGTCGTCCGGGTCTGGAACCCGGGGGCGGAGCGGCTGCTCGGGCTCCCGCGCGCGGAGGTGGTCCGGCAGCGGAACATCACCGAGTTCCACGACCCCGAGGAGCTCCGGCCCGGCGCCGACCCGGCCGCGCGCTTCGCCGCGCTCGTGCAGGTGGCGCGGGAGCAGGGCAGCGACGTCCGGGACTGGACGTACCTGACCGCCGACGGACGGCGGCTCACCGTCGCCGTCGCGATCACCCCCCGCACCGACGACGACGGCGAGCAGGCCGGCTGGAACTTCGTCGCCACCGACATGACCGAGGCGCGGGCCACCGAACGGCTCAAGGACCAGTTCGTCAGCCTGATCTCCCACGAGCTGCGCACCCCGCTGAGCTCCATCCTCGGCTACCTGGAACTGGTCCTCGACGACCCCGACCAGCCGCTGACCGACGAGCAGCGCCAGTACCTGGGCACCGTCGAGCGCAACGCCCAGCGCCTGCTCCGCCTGGTCGGCGACCTGCTGTTCACCGCCCAGGTGGACGCCGGGAAGTTCACCCTCCAGCCCGAGGACGTCGACCTCGCCGCCGTGGTGCGCGCCGCCGAGGAGACCGCACGGGTCACCGCGACCGCGCGCGGCATCGCCCTGGCGGTGGAGGTCCCCGCCGACGGCCTGGTGGTGCGGGGCGACCCGCTCCGGCTGGGACAGGCCTGCGACAACCTGGTCTCCAACGCGGTGAAGTTCACGCCCGCCGGCGGCTCGGTCACCCTGCACCTGCGCCCGGGCTGGCAGGACAGCGCCGGCGCGGAGGTCGACCCCGGTACCGCCGGCGCCCGCCCCGTCGCCCTGCTGTCGGTGAGTGACACCGGGGTCGGCATCCCGACCGGTGAGCAGGGACGGCTGTTCACCAGCTTCTTCCGCGCTTCGACCGCGCGGCGCAACGCCGTCCCCGGGGTCGGCCTCGGCCTCACCATCACCAAGGCGATCACCACGGCGCACGGCGGCACGCTCGACGTGACCAGCGCCGAGGGGCGCGGCACCACCTTCGTCGTCGCGCTGCCCCTGGGCTGACCGCCCCCCGTCCGGATCCCACGGACGGCGCAGCGACCGCCCCCGTCCGGACCCCTCCGGGCGGGGGCGGTCGCGTCTGCGGTCGGGCGCTCCTTCTTGGGGTTTTCTTGCGGATCGCTCGCGGGACCCCTGCGGAAGGGCCGCCAGAGTCGTGTCTGTCGCCGGGATCCCCCGCCGACACCGGCACGAGCCCAGGGAGACCCGCCATGAGCGCCACCACCACCGCCACCGCCACCCGCGGCCGCACCGCCCGCAAGATCATCGGTTCGCTCGGCGTCGTGGGCGCCGCGGCCGCCGTCGCCGGCCTGGGCACCTTCGGCACGTTCACCGACAGCACCACGCCGCTGAACGCCTCGGTCAGCACCGGGAAGCTCGACATCAACCTGAACCAGGCAGGCACCGCCACCCTGCCGATGAACGTGGCCGGCTTCGTGCCCGGCGACTCGTTCAGCCGCGCGGTCGACCTGACCAACGACGGCGACCTGGCGTTCTCCGGCCTGAAGTTCTCGTCGACGGCCGAGGGGTCCAGCGTGCTTGTCACCGACCAGGCCAACGGACTGCAGCTGAGCATCAAGTCCTGCCCGGTTGCGTGGACCGAGTCCACCACCGGCGGTGCGACCACCTACAGCTGCACCAGTGCACCCACGGAGCTGGTCGCGGGCCCGGCCCGCATCGTCGCCACCCCGGCCGACCTGAAGAGCCTGGCCGTCGGCGGCACCGACCACCTGGTGATCACCCTGTCGCTGCCCGAGAGCGCCGACAACCGGTTCCAGGGGCAGACCTCGACGCTCGCCCTGACGTTCACCGGCACCCAGGCCACCGGCACCGCCCGCTGACCCGGCGCTCCCCCACCCGCTGACACCCTCCCGGAGGAACCGCCATGACCACCGCCCTGCTCGCACCCCTCGCACCCACCGCGGACGACGACCAGCGTCCGGCGCAGCAGCTGACCCAGGCCACCCGCCCGTCGGGCGCCGGGAAGCGGGCCCTCGCCCGGGCGTCGCGCTGGACGGTGCGGCTGGGCGTCGCGCTCGCCGTCCTGCTCTTCGCGGTCCTGGCGATCGGCCCGCACGTCCTCGGCTACCGCACGATGACGATGCTGACCGGGAGCATGTCCCCGGTCATCGACCCGGGTGACGTCACGATCGTGACGCCGCTGCCGGTCGACGAGGTCGAGCCGGGGATGATCATCGCCTACCACATCCCGGTCGACGACCACCGTCTCGTCACCCACCGGGTCCTCTCGGTGGAGCACGGCGAGAACGGGACGGTCACCGTCGAGACCAAGGGTGACGCCAACGCTGCGATCGACCCGTGGCAGGCCACGCTGCAGGGCGACACCGCCTGGCAGGTGCAGGCCGTGGTGCCCGAGCTCGGTCACCTGATCGAGGCCCTCCGCACCCCGGTCGTGAGCCAGGCCCTGGTCTACGGCGCCCCGGCGCTGCTGGCCGGCTGGCTGCTGCTGACCATCTGGCGCCCCGTCGAGACCACGAACCCCCGCGCCGAAGCCGAGGACGAGGACGACCAGCCGTGACCCGGGCCCGACGGGCCCTCGTCGTGGGGGCCGTCTCCCTGGCCACCGTGCTCGGGCTCACCGCCCCCGCCCAGGCCGCCTACACCGACACGGCCACGACGACCGCGACCGTCGGGACCGCGACCATCGCCCCACCGACGAACGTCGGCACGCGCGGCACCTGGTGCTTCATCTGGTTCAGCACCAGGGTCACCTGGGCGCCCAGCACCTGGCCCGACGTCATCGGCTACCGGGTCACCGCCCAGACGTCCGGTGGCGGCTCCACGGTGGTGGCGCAGACCGACGCCTCGACCACGAGCGCCTCCGTCTCCGGCTACCAGACGAACCGCAGCCTGACCTTCACCGTCACCGCCCTCACCAGCTACGGCTGGACCGCCGCATCGCAGACAGGACCAGTCACGTGCTGACCGCCCTCGTGATCGACCCCTCCGCCGCCGGTCGCCGGCAGGTCACCGGCCTGCTCGAGCTGACCGGCTGGCAGGTCCACGAGGCCGGGGACGCCGAGGACGCCCGCTGGCTCGCCGGCGTCGTCGCCCCGGACCTGGTGGTCACCGCCGCGTCGGTGCCCGGCGCCGAGGACGGGCCCGCCCTGCTCACCGAGCTCCGCGCCGCCGGCAGCACCGCCCGGTTCCTGGTCGTCGCCGAGCAGCCCACCGTGCAGGTGCGCGCCGCCGCCGTCGCGGCCGGCGCCCTCGCCTGCCTGACCGCCCCGCTCGACGCCCGCCCGCTGCTGGACCTCGTCCGCCGGCGCGCCGCACCGACCACCGGCACCGGGCCGGCCGCCCGGGAGATGGTCGACGTCGAGGACCTGCACGAGGCCCACCTGGACGCCGAGCTCACCGAGCGGCTGCAGCTCATCTACGACGACGCGCTGGCCGGCCGGCTCTCCGCGATCAGCACCGGGATCCGCGTGGGCGACCCGCGCGCCGTCGCCGACGCGGCGCACACCCTGGCCGGCACCTCCGGTCAGCTGGGGCACCCCGAGGTCGCCGGCGTCTGCCGGGCCATCGCCGCCGACGCCCGGCGCGGGATCATGGCGCACGGTCTGCTCGCGCAGCTGGCCGACCTGGCCCGCACCTCTCGCCCGGCCGACGAGGCCGCGCGGCGCAGCCGGCTGGCCCGGGTCGCCGACGCGGTCAGCCTGCAGGGCTCCGGCCTGGCGCTCGCCGCCGATGCCGCCGCCGGGCGGCTCGCCGCCCGCCGCTCCGACCTGGCCGCGTGACCCGGCTGCTCCCGGTCGGCTGATCAGGCGACGAGGCGGTAGCCGACCCCTCGGACGGTCTTGATCTCCGGCGAGTTCAGGCCCGCCGCGGCGAGCTTGCGGCGCAGGTTGGACATGTGTGCCTCGACGAGCCGGAGGTTGCCCTCCCAGTCGGTCTGCCAGACCTCGCGCAGCAGCGTCTCGCGCTGCAGCACCCGGCCGGGCCGGGAGACCAGCGCAGCCAGCAGGTCGAACTCGGTGCGGGTCAGGTCGACGGGAGCGCCGTCCACCCGCACCTCGCGGCTGTCCGGGTCGACCTCGAGCTCGGCCAGCCGCTGCACGGAGTCCTCGAGGGGCGCCCGCGGCTCGGGCACCGCCACCGTCCGGGGGCGCCGCAACATGGTCTGCACCCGGGCCACCAGCTCGCGCGGGGAGAAAGGCTTGGCCATGTACCCGTCGGCGCCGACGGCCAGCCCGATGAGCAGGTCGACCTCCTCGGCGCGGGCGGTCAGCATCAGCACGTAGCAGTCGGTCTCGGCGCGCAGCTGCCGGCAGACCTCCGTGCCGTCGGCGTCGGGCAGGCCGAGGTCCAGCACGACGACGTCGGGGGCCTCCCGGCGCACCTCGGCCAGGCACTCGGCACCGGTCGTCGCCTCGCGGACGTCCATGCCCGCCCGGCGCAGGACGGTCACGACGAGCTCGCGGATCTCCTGGGTGTCCTCGACGACGAGGACCGACTGACCCGACACGACCTCTCCTCCGCACGATGCACTGCTCGCAGGACACCGCAGGTGCGGCGTCCTGGGCAGGTCATCGTCACGCGGGGGCCGGGGATCGAGCCGCCACCGACTCCGTGCACCCGAACGGGTGAGCCCGGCGCCCCCGGGGCGTCGGCCCGCGCGTGGTCGGCGGTGCGGCGCTCAGCGGCGGGTCATCCGGTAGCCGCCGTGGTGCAGGACGCCGTCCCGCAGCTCGCCCGAGGCACGGAACCCGAGGTCGTCGAGGTACTCGATCCGGTTGCCCTCGACCCAGTACCGGCCCTGGTAGGCGTGCGGACGTCCGTCGCGGGTCTCGTCGTAGCGGCCGTCGGGCAGCAGCTCCTGCACCAGGAAGCCGGTCTCGTCGACCCACGCGCCGACCATCGACTGCGGCTCGGCTCCGGTGCGGTCGGTCGGTGTGGTGCTCATGGTGGTCCCTCTCATCCGGACAGGTGGGGTGCGCTCCGGAGAGCGCACCCCCACCGTCGCCCGGGACGGGAGCGGGAGGGAGGCCGCGCTGCTCCCCCTCAGACGAAGGCGCCCATCCCGGTGATCGAGCGGCCGACGATGAGGGTGTTCATCTCCCGGGTGCCCTCGTAGGAGTACAGCGCCTCGGCGTCGTTGAAGTACCGGACGACGTCGTGGTCCAGGACGATGCCGTTGCCGCCGAACAGCTCGCGGGCCATCGCGACGGTCTCCCGGCCGCGGCTGGTCACGTAGCTCTTGGCCAGCGCGGCCTGGTCGTCGCCGAGCGCGTCGACCTCCTGCAGCTGGGAGATCCGCACGGTCATCCCCAGGCTCGCGGTGACGTTGCCGAGCATCTTGGCGAGCAGGTCCTGGATCAGCTGGAAGCCACCGATCGGTCGGCCGAACTGCTCCCGGCTCTTCGCGTAGGCGACCGCGGCCTCGTAGGCCCCGACCTGGCAGCCGACGCCGCTCCAGGCCACCCCGCCGCGGGTCACCTTGAGCACCTTGTTGACGTCGCGGAAGGAGTTGCCGCCCTCGAGCTTGTTCGCCGCCGGGATGCGGCACCCGGTGAAGGTCAGGTCGGCGTTCTGGACCGTGCGCAGCGCGAACTTGTCCTCGATCTTGGTGGCGGTGAAGCCGGGGGTGCCCTTCTCCACGACGAAGGTCTTCACCTGGTCGTCGGCGACGTCGCGGGCGAACACCACGACGACGTCGGCGAAGGTGCCGTTGCCGATCCAGCGCTTGGCGCCGTCGAGCACCCAGGAGTCGCCGTCCCGCCGGGCGGTGGTGCGCATGCCGCGGGCGACGTCGGACCCGCCCTCGGGCTCGGTCAGCGCGAAGGCGCCGATCGTCTCCATCGCCATCATCGAGGGGATCCAGCGCTGCCGCTGCTCCTCCGACCCGAGGATCATGATCGAGCCCATGGCCAGGCCGTTGTGCACGCCGAGGAAGGTGGCGATCGAGGCGTCGACCCGGGACAGCTCCATCGCCTGGAAGCCGGTGAACAGCCGGGAGGCGCGGGGGCGGCCCTCCCAGTCGTAGGAACGGCCGACGATGTCGGCCTCGGCGAACTTCGGGATCAGGTCCATCGGGAACTCGGCGGCGGCCCAGGCCGCGTTGACCCGCGGCTTGACCTCCGACTCGAGGAACTCGCGGAGGGCCAGCAGCTCCTTCTGTTCCTCGTCGCTGAGCAGCGACTGGAAGGCGAAGAAGTCGGCGGGCAGCAGCAGGTCGGTGGTCACGCGGCAGGGCCTCTCTCGTCGTCGGCGTCGACCCCCCGACGGTACTACTCGCCAGTAACAATCGTCTGCCGCCGGGGCAGGCGGGCGCCGGGCGGTGGGGTGTGCGGCGACAGCCGGCGGGGCACGGAGCGGGCACGTCCGCCGGGTCATCCGGCGACCGACACCCCAGGAGCTGACGACGATGAGCCGTGCCACCCTCCCCGGCCACCGGTCCCGCTGGCGGGCTGCCCTCGCCGGGATCGCCATCGCCACCGTCTCGTTCACCACGGCCGCCTGCGGCGGCGGCGAGGAAGGTGAGGACGGCGGCGGCATCGTCGAGGACGGCGGCGGTGGGCAGGAGGACGGCGGCGAGCAGGAGGACGGCGGGGAGCAGGAGGACGGCGAGGACGACTGAGCCGCCGCACCGTCGACCGGCCGGCCCACCGAGGGCCCTGCTCGCGGTCCGCGCGGCCGCTGGCAGGGTAGGCGACCGGGCCCGACACGGCGCTCCGCCGTCCCCAGGTGGAGCCCCTGTCCACCGGTCGCCGGACCGGCGCCCGCCGCCGACGCCGCTCCCCCACGCTGGGACACCCGACCGATGAGGAGGTCCCGTGCAGGGGACGACCGCCGAGGACGTACTGCGACTGCTGCTGGCCGGCGGCCGGCTGGCGGCCGAGCCCGGGGTCCGGGTGGCCGACCTGGACCGGGTCGTCATCCGGCTGACCAGCCGCGACCCGGGGGTGGACAGCGACGGCCAGGCCCAGCGGGTGCTCGGTGAGCTGCTCCCCCACCTGTGGGAGGCGGGCTGGCAGCCGGCGGACGTGGTGCACGTGGTGCGCCGCCGGGCCAACCAGCGCGCCGCCCGACTGGCGGCCACGGTGATCGCCGGGTCCACCCCGGCCGGCACGGACCGGGCGCCGGCCGCCTGGTCGGCCCAGCTGGCCGCGCTGGACGCCCGCGGCGGCACCGTCGCGGAGTGGTGGCGCGCCGAGGGCACCGCCGCGGCGGCGGCCTGGCGCGAGGTGCTGCGGGTGATCGGCGTGCTGCGGGCACTGCCCCGGGTGGAGGAGCTGCTGCCCCCGCCGTCCCGGTGGGCCGCAGGCACCGGTCCCGACCCGACGGTGGTCAGCGACGAGCGGGTGCTCAGCCGGGTCCGCGGGCTGCTGGCCAAGGCGGAGTCCACCGAGTTCGCCGCGGAGGCCGAGGCGCTGACCGCCAAGGCCCAGGAGCTGATGGCCCGCTACGCCATCGACGCCGCGATGGACGGGGCCACCCCCGGGCCCGGTGCGGGCGGGGTCACCGCGCGCCGGTTCCACCTCGACGACCCGCACGTCGAGGCCAAGGCGGCGGTGCTGCAGGGCGTCGCCGCGGCCAACGGCGTGCGGGTGGTGCTGATGCCCTCGTTCGGCATCGCCACGCTGGTCGGGTTCGCCGCCGACCTGGACCTGGTCGAGCTGCTGGTCACCTCGCTGCTGGTGCAGGCCGGCCGCGCGCTGGACCTCGAGCTGCGCGAGGGCGGCACCCGCACCCGGTCGACGGCGTGGCGCCGGGGCTTCTGGCTGGCCTACGCCGCCCGGGTCGCCGAGCGGCTCACCGACGCGCGCGACGCGGCGCGCACCGAGGCCCGGGCCACGTACGGCAGCGCGCTCGTGCCGTTGCTGGCCGACCGCGAGGCCGCGGTCGACCGGGCGGTCGAGGAGCTGTTCCCCCGCGTCCGGCGGCGGCAGGGGCCGGTGGTCGACCCGGCCGGCTGGGACGCCGGGCGGCGAGCCGCCGACGAGGCCGACCTCGGCGGCGACCGTCGCGCCCTGCCGTCAGGCTGACCCGGGCTTAGATCAGTACGTCGAAGGTGGAGCCCACCTCGGACATCAGCATCGCCTGCTGGGTCAGGTCGGTGGCGGTGCTGATCCACCCGGCCACGTAGAGCAGCTGCTCGGGCAGCACGTCGTCCAGCGACGCCACCCCGGCAGCGAGCGAGGCCTGCCCCACCGCATTGCACGCCAACACCATCATGATCGACCCCTTCCGTCCCAGGAGAGGTCGGCAGTCCCAGCCGGAGCTTGAGCCCCGGGCGCCCGATCGGGCGACCACCGCCCCCGAAGGGGTCAGGTCGGGCCGGCCGTCCGTCAGGCGCGGGGGTCGAAGGGGTCGCGGCCCGGCGGCAGGTTGGACAGGTCCGGGGCGACGACGGTCGCCTCGGTGCTGTCCGGCAGCGCGAGGGTCGCCTGGGCCGGCTCGAGCAGCAGGTCCCCGGTGCCGCGCGCCATCGTCTCGCCGCGGAAGAACGCCGGGGCGACGAGGTTCCAGACGACCATCAGCACCAGGCCCAGCACCAGCGAACCGACGCCGACGACGAACACGCCACCCACCCCGCCGATCACCGTGTAGCCGTAGTCAGGGTGGGCGTACTCGACGCAGGCCAGCACGAAGACCAGCAGCATGAACAGCCCGCCCAGCAGCGGCAGCACGAGGCGCATCAGCACGTCCCGCGCCGACCGGAGCGAGCGCCGGAACCCCCAGGCGCAGGCGAAGCCGGTCAGCCCGTAGTAGAAGGCGATGAGCATGCCGGTCGCGGTGATCGAGTCGATCAGCACGTTCTCGCTGACCAGGGTGAGCCCCACGTAGAAGGCGATCGAGACGATGCCCATCCAGAGGGTGGACACCGTCGGCGTCAGGTACCGGGGGTGGATCCGGGCGAAGGAACGGGGCAGCGCGCCGTAGGCGGCCATCGACAGCGTGCCGCGGGCGGTGGGCAGGATCGTCGTCTGCGTGCAGGCGGCGGCCGAGCTGAGCACCGAGATGATCAGCAGCGCCTCGAACGCCCGGCCGGCGACGTCGTCGCCGAAGACGGTGGCCCCGAGAGCGGCGAAGACGTCCTCGGCGTTGGCCTCGTTGCCCAGCCCGATGCCCTCGCTGCCGACGCCGGCGAAGGCGACGGTGGCCACCGAGACCACCACGTAGATGCCCACCAGCAGCACCGTGGAGATGATCGCCGCGCGCCCCGGGGACCGGGTCGGGTCGGCGGTCTCCTCGTTCACCGCGAGCGCGGAGTCCCAGCCCCAGTAGATGAAGATCGCCAGCAGCGCGGCCTCGGTGAGCGCCGGCCAGCTCACCCCCGACGGCCACAGCCAGGACAGCGACGGGGTCAGCGACCCCGCGGGGGCACCGCCGCCGTACACCTTGACCAGCGCGTAGCCGGCGAAGGCGACCAGCACGACGACCTCGATCGCCAGCAGCACCTTCTGCAGCCGGGCGGTCGGCTCGATGCCGCGGTAGCAGATCCAGGTCATCAGGGCGATCCAGCCCACGCCGGCGACCGTCGTCCAGAGCGCGCTCTCGGCCAGCCCGTCGAGCCCGACCAGCCGGTAGCCGTAGGAGCCGGCGATCTGCGCCAGGTTGGCCATCACGATGACGTCGGCGGCGATGATCCCCCAGCCACCCATCCACCCGGTGCGCGGACCGAAGGCCCGCGCCGCCCAGGTGAAGGTGGTGCCGCAGTCGGGCTCCCGCTTGTTCAGCTCCGAGTAGGCGACCGCGATCAGCCACATCGGCACGAACGCCAGCAGCATGATCGCCGGCGCCTTGACCCCGACGGCGATGACGACGAAGCCCAGGGTCGCGGCGAGCGCGTAGGCCGGCGCGGTCGAGGAGACGCCCAGCACGATGGAGGAGGCCAGCCCGAGCGCGCCGCGCTTGAGCCCCTTGTCGACCGCCTGCCCGTCGACCGCCTGCCCCTCGACCCGCGGCGGCGCGAGCTGCCCACCCGCCGGGGACGAGCTGCTCACGCCGGGGTCGCCATCGGTTGCATGCCACGGTTATCGCACAGCGGCGCGCCGGGCGGCGAACCAGGGGGACCCGGCCCGCGGCACGGACGTGATCTGCGTCCGGAGTGGTTGCGGCAACCAGGCTGCACGTGACATAACTCCGTGTCAGGTGCTCAACAGCGAGCCGTGACTCTTCGGCGAGCCGCCGGGGCATCGACGTGGATGGTGACTGTGAGAGAGCCGACTGGAGTCGGCGGGGCGTCGGGCACCGACCAGGAGGCCGCGCAACTGCGCGCCCAGCTGGCGATCGCCGCGGCGGAGATCGGCACCTTCGACTGGGACCTGGTCACCAAGCAGCTGGTCTGGGACGAGCGCCTGATCGAGCTGTTCGGGTACGACGTCACGACCTTCGAGCAGACCATCGAGGCGTTCAACGCCCGGGTGCACCCCGACGACCTGCCCCGGGTGAGCGAGGCGCTGGAGACGGCGATCGCCGAGTGCGGTGAGTTCGACGCCGTCTACCGGGTGGTCCCGCCGGGGGACGCCCCCCGCTGGGTCTCCGCCCGGGGCAAGGCGCTGCCCGGCGACGACGGCACCGCGGTCCGGCTGATCGGCGTGGCCGCCGACGTCACCGCCGCGCTGGACGGCGAGGCGCGGGTGACCCGGGTGCTCGAGGCGATGCCCGCCGGCTTCTACTCGCTGGACCACGAGTGGCGGTTCACCCACGTCAACGCCGAGGCCGAGCGCCTGCTGCACCACTCCCGGGAGCAGCTGCTCGGGCGGGTCGTGTGGGAGGCCTTCCCCGCCGCGGTCAACAGCATCTTCGAGGAGCGGTTCCAGGAGGCGCTCACGACCGGGACCCCGATCGCGTTCGACGCGCACTACCCGGCCCCGCTCGACGGCTGGTACGAACTCCGCGCCTGGCCCACCCCCGAGGGGCTGTCGGTCTACTTCCTGGAGGTCACCGAACGCCGCCGGGCGCAGGACCGGGCCGAGCGCGCCGTCCGGCGGCTGGCCCTGCTCGCCCGGGTGAGCGCGGAGCTGGCCGGCACCCTGGACGTCCAGTCGGCGACGGCGCGGCTGCCGCGGATCGTCGTCCCGGCACTGGCCGACTTCTGCATCGTGACCGTCATCGACGCCGACGGGCAGCCGCGCGACGTCGGCAGCTGGCACGTCGACCCGGCCAGCCGCGCCCTGCTGGACCGCTACGCCGCGGTCCGGCTGGACGCGATGCCGCTGACCGCGCCGGTCGCGCGGGCGCTGTACGCGGAGGAGGCGGTCTCCTTCCGCGGGGAGGACGTGGCCCAGCTGCTGCCGATCGGCCCGGCACGGGAGCTGATCGCGGTGCTCGCCCCGGGCAGCGAGGTGGCGCTGCCGCTGCGCGCCCGAGGCCGCACCCTCGGCCTGCTCACCCTCTTCTACGCCGATGGGCACGAGCCCACCGACGAGGACGTCGCCGTCGCCCAGGACGTCGCCGACCGGGCCGGCCTGGCGCTGGACAACGCCCGGCTGTTCGGCCAGCAGCAGCAGATGGCCGAGGGGCTGCAGCGCAGCCTGCTCACCGACCCACCGGAACCCGACCACGCCGAGATCGTGGTGCGCTACCTGCCCGCGGCGGAGGCGGCCCGGGTGGGCGGGGACTGGTACGACGCGTTCCTGCAGCCCAACGGCTCGACGATGCTGGTCATCGGCGACGTCGTCGGCCACGACACCGCGGCCGCCGCCGCGATGGGCCAGGTGCGCAGCCTGCTGCGCGGCATCGCGGTCTACAGCGACGCGGCGCCGGCGGAGGTGCTGCGCGGGCTGGACACCGCGATGACGATGCTGCAGCTGGACACCATCGCCACCGCGGCCGTCGCCCGGTTCGAGCAGACCGACGACGAGCGGGAGCGCGGGGTGACCCGGATGATCTGGGCCAACGCCGGGCACCTGCCGCCGCTGGCGCTCAACCCCGACGGCAGCGTGGCGGTGCTCGCCGACTGGAAGGCAGACCTGCTGCTCGGCGTGGACTCCGCGACGGTGCGCACCGACTCGGTGGTGACCCTGGACCGGGGCGCGACCGTGCTGCTCTACACCGACGGGCTCATCGAGCGCCGCGACGCGGACCTGGACACCGGCCTGGACCGGCTGCGCACCGCGCTGGCCGAGCTCGCCGAGCGGCCGTTGCAGCAGCTGTGCGACGAGCTGATCGAGCGGCTGGTCGAGGGCAAGCCGGACGACGACGTCGCGCTGGTCGCCGTCCGGCTGCACCCGCAGGACCGGCCGCGGCCGGCCGAGGCGGGGCCCAACCGGGTGCCCGACGCCGTCCCGGCCGACCCGGCGTCCCCGTAGCCCACCCGGCGGGTGGGGCGCGGCCGTGCCAGGGTCACGGCGTCGCCCCACCCCGTCTGGGAGGACCACCGTGGAACTGCCCGCCTCGCTGCTCACCCTGCTCCGCGGGCCGAGCCCCTGCTTCCTGGCCACGCTGATGCCCGACGGGTCGCCGCAGATGACCCAGACCTGGGTGGACACCGACGGGACGCACATCGTGGTCAACACCGTGGCGGGGTTCCAGAAGGTGAAGAACATGGCGCGCGACCCGCGGGTGGCGGTGAACGTGGCCGACCCCGCTGACGTGTCCCGGTACGTCGCCGTCCGGGGCCGGGTCGTGGAGGTCACCGCGGACGGTGCCGCCGAGCACATCGAGCAGCTCGCGCAGAAGTACCTCGGCGGCCCCTACCCCTGGTACGGCGGCCGCGACCAGCAGCGGCTGATCGTGCGGATCGCCGCGGACCGGATCACCTCGCCCCAGGGCTGACCCGCGAACCGCCGTCCGGAACCGCCACGGGCACCACTCCCCCGGTCACGCAGCCGGCGTGAGCGGGGGCCGGTCAGCGCCTGACGCCGCTCCGACCCGAGGTGCGGTCGCGGTCGTGCTGCTCGATGGAGTGCGGGACGGCGACGGACGCCGGCGGGGGCAGCCCCAGCGGGACCTCGGACTCCTCCTGGGCCGCCGACCGCCGGGCCAGCACCGCGACCCCGACGACCAGCGCGACGACGCCGAACACCTGCCCGGCGGTGGCGAGCAGGCCCGGCTGCAGGCGCTCGCCGTAGACCAGGCTGGCCAGCCCGACGGCCACCAGCGGCTCGAGCACCGCCATCGCCGGGAGCATCTCGATCAGCGCGCCGGACTGGTAGGCCCACTGGGCGAAGACGATCGACGCGGCGCCGCTGGCCAGCAGCACGTAGGTGGTCCAGGAGGTCAGCAGCTCGGCAGGCGGGTGCGCGACGACGTCCTTGAGCAGCAGGCCGGTGAGGCCGAAGCCGAACCCGGCGGCGATGCCGAGGGCCAGCGCCTTGTGCGGCGCGGAGGGGCGCAGCGCCCACAGCGCGGCCAGCACCATGCTGCCGGCGCCGGCGCCGAGGCAGGCCAGCAGCGGCGCCGGTTCGGCGAACCGGGAGCCGTGGTCGGGCTTGGCGGAGACGACGAAGACGGCGAGCGCCACGACCACCAGCCCGGCGGCGACCCACTGCCCCCGGTCGGGCAGCGTGCGGCCGGGGTGCCGCCGGTCGATCAGCGCGCCGAGGGCCAGCGAGAGGACGAGCCCACCGGAGAGCAGCGGCTGGACGATGACCACCGGGCCGAACGTGAGCGCGGCGGCGTGCAGCAGGAAACCGACGAGTGCGGCGAGCTGACCGAGCAGCCAGCCGCGGTGCCGGACCAGCCGGCCGACCAGCCGGAGCACGGCGCCGTCCGGCAGGGACTCCCCCGCCGACGTCGCGCACCGGTGCTGCACCACCGTGGAGGTCGCGAAGGCGCACGCCGACAGCAGCGCCAGGACGATGGCCGCAGTCACACCGCCGAGTCCACCACAGGATCGTCGTCGAGGCCGGGCGACGACGAGCCCGCGGCGCACGAGCCCCACCCGTCACAGGTGTCCGCCGCTACGGTGGGCCCGGTGCGCGACGGGGTGGGCAGGACGACCGGCGTCGACCGGTCACCCCGGGGCAACCCCGGGGGTCGTGTTCGTGCTCAGCATCTCGTCACCCGCCCGGCCGTGCGCTCCGCGCACCTGATGGCGCCTCGATCAGGGGCTGGCTGGCCGCCCCGTCGCGCACCCGACCGGTGATCGCACCGACCGAGCGGCGGGCGGCGACCACCGCCGCCGGCATCGCCGTCGCCCTGCTGGGTGGCCGCTGGCGGCGGCGGGAGATGGTCCGGCGGACGGCGGTCGCGCTGGGGTTCCCGCGGGCGCCGCGGTGGGTGGGCACGCTGGTCGGCGAGGTGCTGGCGGCCTACCGGGACGCCCCGGTGGACCGGCCGCGGGAGCTCGCCGGGTTCGTCCGGACGACGGAGGGCTGGCGGCGCGGCTGGACGGTGGTGCCGCAACCGCGGGTGGTGCACTGGCAGCCGACGACCACCGACGTGGCGTTCCGCCGGTACGGGGTGACGGAGCTGCCCGACCTGGCGGCGCTGGCCCGGCTGCTGGACCTGGACGCCGGCGAGCTGGCCTGGTTCGCCGATGCGCACCGGCTGGAACGCACGGTGCGGGAGCCGCTGCGGCACTACCGGTGGCGGACGGTCGGCTCCCGGCTGGTGGCCGCGCCCAAGCCGCGGCTGAAGGAGGCGCAGCGGCGGCTGCTGCGGCACGTGGTGGGCCCGCTGCCGGTGCACGGGGCGGCGCACGGCTGCGTGCCGGGGCGCTCGGTGCGCACGGCGGTGGCGCCGCACACCGGGGCGGCGGTGGTGCTGCAGCTGGACCTGGAGGCGTTCTTCCCGAGCATCGCGGCCGAACGGGTGCGCGCGCTGCTGCGGACGGTGGGCGGGCTGCCGGAGCCGGTGGCGCACGCGGTCACGGGGCTGGTGACGACGGTGGTGCCGCGGTCGGTGTGGGCGGCGGTGCCGGTGCCGGCCGACCTCGACCGGCACGTCCGGATCGGCCGGCGGCTGGCGGTGCCGCACCTGCCGCCGGGGGCGCCGACGTCACCGGCGCTGGCGAACCTGGTGGCGTTCCGGCTGGACCGCCGGCTGGCGGGGCTGGCCGCGTCGTTCGGTGCGGAGTACACGCGGTACGTCGACGACCTGACCTTCAGCGGTGACCGCGGGCTGGACCGGGGGCGGTTCGAGGCGCTGGTCGGCGAGGTGGTGGCCGAGGAGGGGTTCCGGCTGAACGCGGCGAAGACCCGGTCGACGACGGCGGCGGGGCGGCAGTCGGTGCTGGGTGCGGTGGTGAACGTGCACCCGACGCTGCCGCGGCCGGAGCGGGACGCGCTGCGGGCCCTGCTGCACAACTGCGCGGTGCACGGCTGGCGGTCCCAGGTGCGCGACCGCGACCCGGCGACGTTCCGCGACCACGTGCTGGGCCGGGTGGCGTGGGCGGCGTCGATCGACCCCGGGTTCGGCGCGCGGGCACACCGGCTGGCCGACCGCATCGACTGGTCGGCGGCGTAGTCCGCGCCGTGCGCCCGCGTGACGTTCGGGCACTCTGGACGGGTGATCGACGAGACGACCCCGCCGGTGAGCTACCGACCGATCCGGGGCGCCCGGTGGCTGTTCCCGCTCGTGTTCGCCGTGTTCGCCGTCGCCGCGATGTGGCTCGTCGCCGCGACGGTGCGAGGCGACGGGCCCCCGCTGGTGTTCCTGCTGCTCTGGCTCGGCGCCCTGGGCTGGAACGCCTGGTGGTTCCTCTTCCGGATCTCGGTGGAGCTGCGGGTCGACGGGGCGCGGCTGCACTGGGCGACGCCGCTGCGACGCGGCACCGTCTCGCTGCTGGACGTCGCGCTGGTCCGGCGCAGCCGGCTCTCTCCCCAGCTCGCGGTGATCGAGCTGCGGACGGGGCGGCCGCTCGTGGTCCCGGTCCGGTACGGCTTCGCCGCCCTGGAGCGGGAGGTCGTCGCCGGCTCCCCGGGCGCGGTGGTCGAGGAGTCGTAGCGCCGGCTCAGCGGGAGGCGACCAACCAGACCAGCTCGCCGGCCGAGTCGGTGGTGCTGTGGCACCGACGGAACCCGAGCTTCTCCAGCACCCGGAGCGACGGCGCGTTCCACGCCCGGACCGTCGACCAGATGCGGGGCCGCCCGGTCGCGAACGCGGCGTCCAGCACGGCGCGGGCCGCCTCGGTCGCGTACCCCTGGCCGTGGTGGCGGGCAAGCAGCTCGTAGGCCAGCTCGGGTTCCGCGACCGATCCCCTGCCCACGACGATCGCCGCGTAGCCCAGCGGCTCGCCGTCCGGGCGACGGCGCAGCACCAACGCCCCGATGCCGTGCGTCGCCCAGAGCTCCTGCATCGCCGTGATCCGCTCGCCGGCCTCCGCGACGGTGCACGGCCCGCTGCCGCGCGCGGTGAACAGCTCCGCCAGCCAGGGGGCGTCGGCCGGTTCCTCGGGCGTGAGCACCAGCCGGGCGGTCTCCAGGTGGACCGGCATCGGCGGGTGCGCCGGGGAACCCGTCACCGGGAGGAGGCGAACCGGTCCACCCGGAACGGGTCCAGCAGGGGGCTCGGTCCGCCGTCCACCATCTCCCCGGCGAGCAGCTCGCCGGCGATGAGCGCCAGCGTCGCGCCGCTGTGGGTGAAGGCGACGTGCAGGCCGTCGACCCCGGGCACCGGGCCGAGCACGGGGTGGCCGTCGCCGGGGATCGGCTTGCGCCCCACGCCGATCGACGCCGCGGTCAGCGGCGGGTGGCCGGCGAGCAGCCGGGACGCCTCGGCGAGCAGGCCCGCCACCGTCGAGTCGCGGACGTCGAAGGTGCCGTCGTCGCGGCGGACGACCTCCTCCTCCGACCACGCGGCGTCCATCACCAGGGCGCCGCCGGGCGCCGGGCGCAGCGCCACCCGCGGGGTGTTCAGCACGGCGCGGAGGCCGTGGTCGACCGGTGGGGTGCGCACCAGCAGCGCGTTCGTGGTGGCGTCGGGGATCGGCACGTCGAGCTCCGCGAGCGCGGCCGGCACGCCGGCGCCGGTGGCGAGCAGGGCGACGTCCGCGGGCACCCGGAGACCGGTGCGGGTGCGGACGCCGGTGACCCGGCCGGCCTCGACGACGACCCGGGAGCGGCCGGTCGAGGTGCGCACCTCCCCTCCGGCGGCGACGAGGTCGCGGGCGAGCCGGTCGATCAGCGCGGGCAGGTCGACCCACCCCTCGTCGGGGTTGAACTCGGCGCCGTCGTCCGGCAGGGCGGTGGCGTCGATCCCCGGGACGCGGTCGGCGACCTGCGCCGGCGTCAGCCACTCGGCCGGGTAGCCGATCTCGCGGTGGTGCGCGAAGGACTCCCGGACGCCGTCGCCCCAGCGGAGCCCGCCGTCGAAGCGGACCCAGGGGACGTCGAGCGCGCGGTACCGCTCGAGCCCGAGCACCCGCAGCCGGTGGTACCCGGCCGGGAAGGTGCCGGCGGAGTTCAGCCAGGACAGCGACCGCCCCGACGCCCCGTCGGCCAGTTCGCCGTCGGTCAGCAGCGTGACCCGGGCACCCCGAGCGGCCACCTGGGCAGCGGTCGAGACGCCCAGCACTCCCCCACCGATGACGACCACCTGCCGCTGCGCTGCCACGGGTGCAGCCTGCCACCGGCAGGCCCGGCCGGCCTGGCCTGGAGTCCGTCGCCACCGGCCACGGCGACGGGACCGGGCGGTCTGCGAGGATCGGCCGGCGTACTCGGGACTCCGGGCACCGCGACGGACGGGGAAGCGACGCAGTGGAGCCTGATTTCGCGCAGTTGTTCGCGGCCCTGCCGGCAGCTCACCTGGTGCTGACCCCCGGCCTGGTGATCCGGTACGCGAACCCGGCGTACCTGCGGACGATCGGGGTCGTCGCGGACCAGATCATCGGCCGGGAGCTGTTCGCGGCCTTCCCGCCGGCACCCGATGCGCTGGACCCCGACGGCGTCCCCTACATCGCCCGCTCCTTCGAGCGCGCACGCGCCACCGGCCGACCCGACACCCTGCCGATCGAGCGCTACCCGCTGGTGGACCCCGACACCGGGCTGGCCGAGGACCGCTGGTGGGCGCTCACCGCCATCCCCGTGCTGGGCGAGGACGGCGAGCTGGAGGTGTTCCTGCAACGGGTCGACGACCTGACCGACTACGTGCGCGAGCAGGAGACCCGGCTGCCCGACCCGGCCGAGCGGGAGCACCTGCAGGCCCAGGTCCTGCGCCTGCAGTCCGAGCTGACCGCCCGCACCCGGGAGGTGGAGGCCGCCCGGGAGACCGAGCGACGCACCTCCCGGACGGTCGAGGCGATGCCGTCCGGGTTCGTGTCGATGGACACCGAGTGGCGGCTCACCCTGCTCAACCCGGCCGCGGAGGAGGTGGTGGGCCTCCCCCGGGCCGACCTGCTGGGCCGCACCCTGTGGGAGGCCTTCCCCGACGCGATGGGCAGCGAGTTCGAAGCCACCTACCGGAGGGCCGTCGAGACACGGGAGCCGCAGACGCTCACCGCCTACTACCCGGCTCCGCTGGACGCCTGGTTCGACGTGCTGTGCTGGCCCTCCACCGACGGGCTGTCGCTGTACTTCTCCGACGTCACCGACCGGCAGCGCTCGGTCGAGGAGTCGGCACGCCTCGCCGCCCGCCTCGCCCTGCTCGCCCGGGTCAACACCGCCCTCATCGAGGCGCACGACGTCGCGGCCACCGTGGGGGCGCTGCCGCACGCGCTGGTGCCGGCCCTGGCGGACGCCTGCATCGTCACGGTGGTGGACGACGGCGGGCGCCCCCGCGACGTCGGCTGGGCGCACGCCGACCCGGCGCTGCGTGCACGGCTCACCCGCTACGTGTCCGCCCGTGCCGAGACGGTCCACCTGCACAGCTCGCTGGCGCGGGTGCTGGACACCGGCCGGCCGGAGTCGGTGCCGGCCTCCGAGCTGGCGGCCTCGCTGCCCGACGGGGAGGCGCGCCGGCAGCTGCGGTCGCTGGGCCCGGTCCGCGCGGTGAAGCTGCCGCTCCGCGGCCGCGGCTCGGTGTTCGGCGCGCTCACCCTGCTCAGCGGCGCCGGGCGTCCGGCCGACCCGGCGTGGGAGTCGACCGCCCAGGAGATCGCCGACCGGATCGGCCTGGCGCTGGACAACGCCCGCCTGGTGAACGCGCAGGCCACGATGGCCGAGAGCCTGCAGCGCAGCCTGCTCACCGACCCCCCGGGGCCCGACCACGCCGAGATCGTGGTGCGCTACCTGCCCGCCGCCGAGGCCGCCCAGGTGGGCGGCGACTGGTACGACGCGTTCCTCCAGCCCAGCGGGACGACGATGCTGGTGATCGGCGACGTGGTCGGGCACGACACGGCCGCCGCGGCCGCCATGGGACAGCTGCGCGGGCTGCTGCGCGGGATCGCCACGTACAGCGGCGCCGGCCCGGCCGAGGTGCTGCGCGGCCTGGACGCGTCGATGGAGACGCTGATGATGAACACCATCGCCACCGCAGCGGTCGCCCGGTTCGAGCAGACCCCGGAGGAGGTGGCGCAGGGCGTCACCCGGCTGGTGTGGGCCAGCGCCGGGCACCCCCCGCCGCTGGTCATCACCCCGGACGGCGAGGTCACCGTGCTCGACGACGGCCGCGCCGACCTCCTCCTCGGCGTCGACCCGGCGACGCGGCGGCGCGAACGGGTGCACGTCCTCGACCGGGGGGACAGCGTGCTGCTCTACACCGACGGGCTGGTCGAGCGCCGCGACGCATCCCTCGACGACGGGCAGGCCCGGTTGGTCGACGTCGTCGCGGACCTGGCCGGTGCGTCGCTGGAGGACTTCTCCGACGGGGTGCTCGACCGGATGGTGCAGGGCCGCCCGGACGACGACGTCGCCCTGGTCGCCGTCCGCCTGCACCGCCAGGACCGGCCCCGCCCCGCCGAGGCCGGGCCGGCCGTCGTCCCGACCTCGCTGGAGGACCCCGCATGAGCTCCCTCGCCTGGCCGATGCTCACCCCACCGCGGCCGCTGCAGGTGTGGCGGTCCTGGAGCTGGGAGCTCCGCCGTCCCGCCGACCTCACCCGGTACCGCCGCCTGCTGCGGGCCGAGGCGCTGCCTCCCGACCGGGTCGACGGCGACGCGGATGCCGACGGGTCAGCGGTCGAGCGGTTGCTGCTCGCGTTCGAGGAGCTGACGTCGAACGGCGTCCGGCACGGCCGGCAGCCGGTGTGGACCACCGTCACCGCGGCGAGCACCGGCTGGCTGATCGACGTCACCGACGCCGACCCGCGGGACCCGCCCGTCCCCGCCGTGGACCGGGACCCCGCCCACGGCGGGCTGGGGCTGCACCTCATCGCGCGGCTCTGCGCGGCGCACGGCTGGGCGCCCGAGGCCGGCCGCAAGCACGTGTGGGGCTTCGTCAGCCTGACCGAGCAGGGCTGAGGCGGACGGCCCACCCACCGCTCCGGCCACCCGACGGGCGGGGCGACCGCCGTCGCGGCGGGGTGGTGGTCACGACGGGGACGTCGTCTCGGTGTCCACCTGGATCAGCCGCGGGGCCTGCGTCGGCTCGGCGAGCAGCGCGCGCAGGTGGTCGGTGTCGGCGGCCTGGACGCCGGTGACGCCGTAGCCCTCGGCGATCCTGGTGAAGTCCATCCCGGGGATGGTCGTGCCGGGGGCGTCGGGGGTGCCGAGCACGTCGGCGAACCACTGCAACGCGCCGTAGGTGCCGTTGCGGAGCAGCACGAAGGTGACCGGCAGCCGGTGCTGCGCCGCCGTCCAGAGCGCGGTGATGCCGTAGTTGGCCGAGCCGTCACCGATGACGCCGACGACGGGCCGGTCGGCGTCGGCGAGCGCGACGCCGACGGCGGCGGGCAGGCCGAAGCCGAGCCCGCCGGAGGCCGGCCAGAACCAGGAGGCCCCGCGGCGCAGGTCGATCTGCCGCCACCAGGCGGTGCTGGTCGACGTCGACTCGACGACGTAGCGGGTGTCGGCGGGCTGGGTGTCGCGGAGCGCGGCGAACACCTGCTCGGGGTGCAGCACGTCGTCGGCCTGCGGCTGCGCCGGCGCGTCCGGGGTCGTGTACCCGCGGGTCTGCTCGGGCGGCTCGGGCAGCGCCTTCAGCAGCGCGCGGATCACCGCGCCGGGGTCGGTGACCAGGGCGCGGCCCATCGGGGCACGGGAGGCGGCCTCGGCGTCGTCGGTGACCTGCACCAGGCGGGTGCCCGCGGGGAGGAGGTCGCCGGGGACGTGCTGGTGGTAGCGGAACACCGGGGCGCCGAGCACGAGCACCAGGTCGTGGCCCTCGAACGCCTGCGAGATGGGCGCGATGCCGGCGGGCAGGACGCCGCGGAAGAGCGGGTGCCGGTTCGGGAAGGGCAGCCGGAAGGTGCTGGGGGCGACCCAGGTGTCGGCGCCCATCCGCTCGGCGAGGGCGGTGGCCTCGTCGAACAGGCCGTCGGTGTCGAGGTCGCCGCCGAGGACGAGCGCCGGGTTGCGGGCGGCCTGCACCTCGGCGACCAGCCGGTCGAGCACGGCGGGATCGGGGTGGGCGGAGCGCTCGACGTCGCGGTCGAGCACCGCGGCGGCGTTCGCGTCGGCCTCGACGGTCCAGTCGTCGTAGGGGATGGAGAGGTAGCTGGGGCGGCGGCGCAGCCGGGCCTCGAAGACCGCCTGGGCCAGCGAGCGCGGCACGTCGGCGGCGGTGGCGGGCTCGGCGGCCCAGCCGACCAGCGGCCGCATCAGCTGCGCCGCGTCGACGTTGGACAGCATCGCCTCCAGGCCGATGGCCGAGCGCACCTGCTGGCCGGCGGTGAGCACCAGCGGCGTCCGGGAGTAGACGGCGTTGGTGAGCGCGCCCATCGCGTTGCCGGAGCCGGAGGCGGCGTGCAGGTTGACCAGCGCTGGGCGGCCGGTGGCCTGGGCGTAGCCGTCGGCCATGCTGATGACGGCGCCCTCGTGCAGGCCGAGGACGTAGCGGAACTCGCCGGGTAGCTCGGCGAGGAACGGCAGCTCGTTGGACCCCGGGTTGCCGAAGACGGTCGTCAGGCCCTGACGGCGCAGGAACTCGTGGGCCACGGTGCGGATCAGCACTGATCCCCCTCTGGGTGCGGCTGCGGTCGGGCCCACGCTAGGGGCGTTCCCGCCGGCGACCCAACAGCTGCTCCGCCTGACGGTTGCCCGGACACTGAGACCACCCCGACCTCCGCGGCGCGGCCGGGTCGCGAGGTCTTCCCGCAGGCCGTCCCGGCCGAGGACCACGCGGGTCGTCCCGCTCGCCCCCGGCCGGTGACGCCGGCCGGGGTCAGCAGGCGGCCTCCAGCGGCAGCCCGGCGTAGTTCTCGGCCAGCATCCGGGACGCGGACGGCGAGTTGACGACCATCTCCAGCTCGGCGGACTGGCGGCGCAGGTCGAAGTCCGGCACGTCGGAGAACCGGTGCAGCATCGAGGTCATCCACCAGGAGAAGTGCTGGGCCCGCCAGACCCGGGCGAGCGCGGTCTCGGTGTAGGACTCGAGCAGCCGGTCGTCGTGGTCGGCGAAGTGGGCCCCCAGCGCCCGGTCCAGGACGTAGACGTCGGCCATGGCCAGGTTGAGGCCCTTCGCGCCGGTGGGCGGCACGGTGTGCGCGGCGTCGCCGGCGAGGAACAGCCGGCCGTACTGCATCGGCTCGCAGACGAAGCTGCGGAACTGCAGGACGTCCTTCTGGAAGATGCGCCCGGTGGGCACGTCGATGCCGGCCTCGGTGACCCGGGCCTGCAGCTCGGTCCAGATCCGGTCGTCGGACCAGTCGTCCACCGACGTCGCCGGGTCGCACTGGAAGTACAGCCGTTGCACGCTGGGCGACCGGGTGGAGATGAGGGCGAAGCCGCGCTCGGAGCGCGCGTAGACCAGCCCCTCGGCCGTCGGCGGGGCCTCGGCCAGGATGCCGAACCAGGCGAAGGGGTACTGCCGGAAGAAGTCGGCCCGCACGCTGCCCTCGGGGATGAGGAAGCGGGTGGAGGTCCGGGACCCGTCGCAGCCGATGACCATGTCGCACTCCAGCCGCACCCGGCGCCCGTGCTCGGTGAACCCGACCGTGGGCCGGTCGGTGTCGACGTCGGCCACCGTGGTGTCGGCGATCCCGAACCGCAGGTCCCCGCCGTCGGCCAGCCGGCGCGCGATGAGGTCCTTGAGCACCTCGTGCTGGGCGTAGACGGTCACCTTGCGGCCGCCGGTCAGCTCCGCCATGTCGATCTGCCGGAGCGCGCCGCCGAAGGCGAAGTTGATCCGGTCGTGCGGGGCGCCTTCCCGGGTCAGCCGCTCCCCCACGCCGGTCTGCGTCAGCAGGTCGACGGTGGACTGCTCGAGCACCCCGGCCTTGATCGTGGCCTCGATCTGCTCGCGGGTGCGCACGTCGACGACCACGGAGTCGATGCCGCGCAGGTGGAGCAGGTGGGACAGCATCAGACCCGCCGGTCCGGCGCCGATGATCGCGACCTGGGTACGCATGACTGATCTCCTCGTTGAGACGGGTGGACGTGCGGACGGCACCGCGGGCGCGGGTGCGCCGGCGGCGGATCAGGGGTGGGACGACGACGGCGCCGCGCGCTGCGCGCGGTCACGCCGTCCGGAGGAGCAGCGCTCCTCGGGAGCCGCGAGGGGCTCCGGCTCCGGGTCCGTCAGCGGACCCGGGCACTCAGTGGCGGGGAGCCACCTGGCGTACGGCTGCGCCGCACGCCTCGGGCACGGGTACCGCGCCCGACTGCCCGCTGTGGCCACCGCGCGGCCGTCCGCCCAGCAGGTCCTCGAGGACGCTCGCGACGAGGCGAGCTCCCGTCGAGTGGCTGGCGGACAAGACGACCTCCGTGGGTGACCCGCGAGGGGTCGTGGGGCAGGCCGCTCCGGCCTGCGCGGGTTCGATCATGGAACGCCCCCGGGGGCGCCGCGAGCGGTCTTCCGGACGACGGAAAGCGCGGCCGACCGTCAGTCGGACGGACCGCCCACCGCGGCCAGCCCGAGGGTGCGGATCAGGTCGAAGCGGGACGCGTCCTCGGTGCCGGGCTCGGCCGTGTAGGTGACGATGCGCAGGTCGGTGCCGATGGCGGTGAGGACGTCGCAGTCCAACGTCACCTCACCGACGAGCGGGTGCACGAAGGTCTTGGCCTGGAAGCGGTGCTCGACGACGGTGCCCTCGGCCCACAGCCGGGCGAAGCGGTCGTTGGTCCGCAGCTCGGCGAGCACGGCCCGCGCGGACGGGTCGTCGGGGTAGCGGATCAGCGCGGTCCGCAGATCGGAGACGAGCGCGCGCTCGTGGCGTTCGTGGTCGCCCTCGCTCCACACGACCTGCGGCGCCACGCCGGTGAACTCGGCGACGAGCAGGTTGAGCCCGGGGTGCATGTCACCGAGCAGCGACCGCCAGGCCGCGTTAGCGGTGTCCAGTGCGCCGTCCAGACGCCGATCGCGACGTCCGGGAGTCGGGCCAGCAGCCGCTGCACACTGGCCGGGATGTGCGTGGGGACGGCGCTGGGCAGCGGGGCCGGCAGGCCGGCGGCGAGGTGCAGCTGGTCGCGCTCGAGGTCGGAGAGCTGCAGCACCCGGGCCAGTGAGGCGACGACCTGCGCCGAGGGTCGGTCGGCCCGGCCCTGCTCCAGCCGCACCAGGTAGTCGACGGAGACGCCGGCGAGCAGGGCGACCTCCTCGCGGCGCAGGCCGCTGGTGCGGCGGTTGCCCGCGGGGAACCCCACGGCCGCCGGCTGCAGGCGTTCCCGCCAGGCGCGCAGCAGCGCCGCGAAGTCCCCTCGATCGGCCACGGGCCCATCGTGCTGCACCGGCCGGGCGGCTGGGTGGTACTGCCGTCCCCCCCCCCCCCCCCCCCCGTCGAACGGGACCACCGGACGTCGCCCGTCCGGGGGCACCGTCGATCGCATGACGACGACATTGATCACTGGCGGCAACAAGAGCCTGGGCTTCGAGGCGGCCCGGCGGCTGACGGAACTCGGGCACCGGGTGGTCATCGGCGCCCGCGACCCTAGCGGGGTCGGCACGCGGCCGACGAGCTGGGCGTGGACTGGGTGCGCATCGACGTGACCTCCGACGAGTCGGTGGCGGCCGCGGCGGCGGAGGTGCGGGAGCGCTTCGGCGGGCTGGACGTGCTGGTCAACAACGCGGGCATCGCCGGGCCGATCGGCGCGGTGGAGGACTACACCGGTGCGGACCTGATGGCGGTGCTGGACACGAACACCGCGGGGATCGTCCGGACGACGCACGCCTTCCTGCCGCTGCTGCGGGAGTCGGCGGCGCCGGTGATCGTGAACGTGAGCAGCGGGCTGGGCTCGTTCGCCGCGCGCTCCGACGAGTCCCGGATCGAGCACTCGGTCCCCTCGCTCGGCTACTCGGCGAGCAAGGTGGCGGTCAACATGCTCACCTCGGTCTACGCCCAGTTCCTCCCGGAGCTGCGGGTCAACACGGTGGACCCGGGCGTACACGGCCACCGACCTGAACGGCCACGCCGGGCCGCAGACCGTCACCGAGGGCACGGACGCGATCGTCGCAATGGCGACGATCGGGGCGGACGGCCCGACCGGCACCTTCACCGACCGGCACGGCGCCGTCGCCTGGTGACGCCGGCGGCGGTCGGGGACCGCTGACCGCGGCCGGGGACGGCCGGTCGTCGCGGCGGAGGGGCGCCGCCGCGACGGCTCCGGCAGGCGCACCCCACGATCCGGTCACGATCGTCCCGATCGCCTGCCCGCCGCCCTACTGTGCAGCGTCCACTGCGAACGCACAGACGGGGAACAGCATGAGCCAGCCACCCTCCCAGCAGCCTCCCCAGGAGTGGGGGCTGCCCGCCGGGTCTGGCGCCCCCGACGCCGCCGGGACCCCAACCCAGCCCGCGCTGCCGTTCTACCGGCGGACGTGGTTCCTGGCCGTGGCCGGCATCGTGGTGCTGCTCGTCGGCATCGGGATCGGCGGTGCCGGCGGCGGCACGTCCACCAGCACGGTGGCCGACGACGCCCCGGTCACCGGGGCGGCGCGAGCGACCACGACGGTCACCGCACGGGCGCCGGCTCCGGCGACCGTGACCGTGACGGCGGCGCCGCCAGCCGCTGCGGCCCCGGCTGCGACGAGCAAGGCGCCCGCGCCGGTTCCTGCGCCCGCCCCCAAGCCCGCACCTGCGCCTGGGTCCGGACAGACGGTCGGTCAGCAGAACGCTCTCGGATCTGCCGGCGACTACCTCGAGTACTCGGCGTTCTCGCGGTCTGGCCTCATCGAACAGCTGGAGTACGAGGGTTACTCGACCGCTGACGCCACGTGGGCCGTCGACAACACGGGTGCGAACTGGAACGAGCAGGCCGCCCGGTCTGCCGAGGAGTACCTCGGGTACAGCTCGTTCTCCCGGTCCGGGCTCATCGACCAGCTCGAGTACGAGGGCTTCACCCCCGAGCAGGCCGAGTACGGGGTGAGCCAGACCGGCCTCTGATCTGAGGCGGCGGGCCTCGCGCGCGCAGCGGCAGCCGGCCACGGTGGATCCGTGGCCGGCTGCCGATCTCGTGCAGTCAGGTGAGCAGTGGTCCGATCAGGATCTCGGTGCCGTCGGGTCGCCAGGTGCGCCATCGGCCGTCGGGTTGTCGCTCGACCCGGAAGCCGTGGTGGACCTTGGTGTGGTGCCGCTCGCACAACAGCGCCGAGTTCTCCAACGAGGTCTCGCCGCCGTAGAGCCAGTGGATCAGGTGGTGGACGTCGCACCACCAGGTCGGCGCCCCGCAGCCGGCGAACGCGCAGCTCTTGTCCCGGCGCTCCACCGCCTTGCGCAACCCCGGGGTGACCACCCGGTGGTCCCGCCCCAGGTCCAGCGGCACCCCGTCGGGGCCCATCACGATCCGGGAGATGCTCCCGTCACAGGCCAGGTAGCGGGCGCGGGCGGCGGAGATCGTCGCCCCGAACCCCAGCTCGGCAGCGCCGGCGCCGGTGGCGGGGTCGACCAGGTCC
>NZ_JBJHAQ010000047.1:0-27795 GCF_054051115.1 Modestobacter sp. SYSU DS0904
CCCCCCCCCCCCCCCCCCCCCCCCCCCCCCCCCCCCCCCCCCCCCCCCCCCCCCCCCCCCCCCCCCCCCCCCGGCCCCCCACCCCCCCCCCCCGCCCCAAAGACGGCGGGAGGCGGCTACGAGCGGGCGCGGATCCAGTCGGGGAGGACGCCGGTCTCGAACACCCGGCGCCGCAGCGGGGCGAGCAGCTCCACCAGCCGCTGGGTGCCGTCGGCCCCCAGGTGCGCCCACCCCTCGGTGGCCAGGGCGTCGGTGGTCTCCTCGACCCGCCGGCGCAGCTCGGCGCCCGCATCGGTGAGCCCGCCGTCGTCGACGAGGCCGCGGTCCCGGCAGCGCTGCACGCCGGCGGCCCACTCCTCGTCGGTCCAGCCGCGGGTGGTGCGGACGAACTCCGTGCTGTTCGTGGCCAGCCCACCGGTGATCAGGGACTCCACCGGGTCCAGCCCAGCGGCCAGCAGCGCGCTGACGTGCCCGTCGCCGCGGTGCTCACGCACCAGCAGCGCCGCGTGCCACAGCTGCAGCAGCGGCTCGTCGGGCTCGTCGACCGACCGCCAGGCGGCGTACAGCGGCCGGCCCGCGGCGGTCAGCCCGGCGCACGCCTGCCGCGCCAGCTCGAGCGCCTCGGCGACGTCGGGCTCCCCCAGCGCGCCGTGCAACGCCGTCCGGACGCCGTCGACCCGCGCCGCCGCCCAGCGCTCGGGCGCAGCCGCCGCCCACACCCGGGGCACCACCCGCTCGACCAGGGACGGCGCGAAGACGTAGAACGTCGCCACCACCGGGGCGGGGCCGACCGGCCCGAGCGCCGAGGCTCGGGCGGCGAAGTAGCCGGCGCGGGCGCCGCGCACGCCCATCGCGTCGTAGGCGGCCTGCACCTCCGGGGCGAAGAACGCGACGACGTGCAGGGTCTCCAGCGAGCCCCACGCCTCCCGGGCCAGCTGCGGTGTCACCTGGGTCACGGTGCCCACCGTGGCAGACGGTGCCCACGCAGGTGAAGCTGGACGGCGTGATCGCGCGAGGTGCCCGTGCCTGAGGGCCACACCCTGTTCCGCCTGGCCACGGAGCAGTCCGAGCTGTTCACCGGCCGGCCGGTGCACGTCACCAGCCCGCAGGGCCGCTTCACCGCCGGCGCCGAGCTGGTCGACGGCCGGGTGCTCGACGAGGTGACCTCCTACGGCAAGCACCTGTTCGCCCGGTTCGGGCCGGACACCGTGCACGTGCACCTGGGCCTGTACGGGAAGTACACGACCGGCACCGGCGCCCCGCCGCCGGCGAGGGGCGCGCTGCGGATGCGCTGGGAGGGCGACGGCCCGGACGGCGCCGGGGTGTGGACCGACCTGCGCGGCGCCACCGTCTGCGAGGTGCTCACCGAGCCGGAGGTCGCCGCGGTCCTCGGCCGGCTCGGCCCCGACCCGCTGCGCCGGCGGTCCGACCCGGCGAAGGCGTTCGCCCGGATCAGCCGGTCCAGGACCCCCATCGGTGCGCTGCTGATGGACCAGGAGGTGCTCGCCGGCGTCGGCAACGTCTACCGCGCGGAGATCCTGTTCCGGCACCGGGTCAACCCGTTCCGGCTGGGCAGGGACGTCGACGCCGACACCTGGACGGCGATGTGGGCCGACCTGGTGAAGCTGATGCGGGCCGGCGTCCGCGAGGGGCGGATCGTCACCACCGAGCGGGCCGACCGGCAGCGCAGGCGCGGGCCGGCCGAGCTCGCCGACGCGCACTACGTCTACCGGCGCACCGGGCTGCCCTGCCGGATCGACGACACCGAGATCCGCACGCAGGAGATGGTCGGCCGCAACCTCTACTGGTGCCCCACCTGCCAGGCGGTCTGAGCGCTCACGCGCGGGCCCCGACCGGACGCCAGTCGTCGGGCGGGTCCTCCCCCACCCGGCCGTCGACCGCCTCGCGCAGCAGGTCGGCGTGCCCGGTGTGCCGGCCGTACTCCTCGAGCAGGTCGCACAGCAGCCGGCGCAGGCTGATCTGCCGGCCGTCGGGCCAGCCGGTGTGCACCAGCTGGTCCAGGCCACCGTCGGCCAGCGCCGCGGTCAGCCGCTCCCGGGAGCGGGTCACGGCGTCGTCCCACAGCGCGTAGAGCTCGGCCGGGGTGCCGTCGCCGGCGCAGGTCTCCGCCCAGCCCTCGGCGGTGTCCCAGCGGCTCGGGTCCCAGGGCGCGCCGATCGGCGCCCCGCTGAGCCGGTGGGTGGAGTACAGCTGCTCCACCGCCGCCAGGTGGGACAGCAGGCCGCCGAGGGTGAGCGTCGAGGCGCCGATCCGGGTGCGCAGCCCGGCGGCGTCGAGGCCGTCGGCCTTCCAGCGGAACGTGGTCCGCAGCCGGTCCAGCGAGCCGAGCAGGTGCTCGGGCTCGGTGCCGGCCATCGGCGGCACCCAGGGCGGGTCGTCGGTCATGCCGACACCCTGCACCCACGGCCCCGTCCAGAGGCTCGTCCCGAGCCTGCGAGGGATGAGGAGGACGGGGTCCTTCCTCAGACGGCGCCCTTGTCCGGGTCGCCGGCCGGCAGCGGCTGCAGCACCCGCACGTCCAGCGGCTGGGCCAGGTGGTCCGACACCGCCGCCATCAGCGTGCGCAGCGCCTCGCCCTGGCCGTGCCCGGCCATCGCCTCCTGGCTGGCCCAGCGCTCCACGAAGACGAAGCCCTGCTCGTCCTCCTGCACGGAGTACAGCTCGCAGCCGGGCTCGGTGTGCACCTGCGGGACGGCGGCCAGCAGCGCCTCCCGTACCGCGTCGCGGCTCTCGGGCTTGGGCACCACGGTGGCGACGATGACGAACGACACGCAGACCTCCAGGGGTCGTCGGGACGGCCGCGCCGAGTGATCTGGCGCACGGCCGCCGGGAGGACGACGATGCCAGACGTGGCCGAGCCGAGCGGGACCGGACCGCGCCCGCTGCGGGTGGCCGTGGTCGGCGCCGGCCCCGCGGGCATCTACGCCGCCGATGCGCTGGCCGGGCAGGACGAGGTCCCGGTCGCCGTCGACCTGCTCGACCGGCTGCCGACGCCGTTCGGGCTGGTCCGCCACGGGATCGCCCCGGACCACCGGAAGATGCGCGCGCTGCGCGAGACGCTGCACCACACCCTGGACCACGAGCGGGTGCGCTTCGTGGGCAACGTGGAGATCGGCGTCGACCTGTCGGTGACCGAGCTGCGCCGGCACGTGGACGCCGTCGTCTACACCTACGGCGCGGCCGGCGACCGCGGGCTGGGCGTGCCCGGGGAGGAGCTGCCCGGCAGCCTCGCCGCCACCGACGTCGTCGCCTGGTACTGCGGCCACCCCGACGCCGACCGGGCGCGGGTGGAACGGGCCGTGGCCGCGGCCCGCGACGTCGTCGTGGTGGGCGTGGGCAACGTGGCGCTGGACGTCGCCCGGGTGCTGGTCCGCTCCCCCGCCGAGCTGCACCCGACGGAGATGCCGCAGCACGTGCTCGACGCGCTGGCCACCGCCCCCGTCGAACGGGTGACCGTGCTGGGCCGCCGCGGCCCGGCGCAGGCCACCTTCACCACCCAGGAGCTGCGCGAGCTGGGGCACCTCGCCGCCGCCACCGTGCTCGTCGACCCCGCCGACCTCACCGACCCCGGCGACGACGCGCTGGCCGCCGGCGACCGGCACGTGGCCCGCAACCTCGCGGTGCTGCACGAGTACGCCGACCACGTGGCCGAGCCCGGCCGGCCCGTCGTCCGGCTGCGCTTCCACGCCCGCCCGGTGCGGCTGCTCGGCACCGAGCGGGTCACCGGGGTGGAGGTCGAGCGGACGACGGTGGACGCCGACGGGCGCGCCACCGGCACCGGCGAGCTGGACGTGGTCCCCGCCGACCTGGTGGTCCGCTCGGTGGGCTACCGCGGGCACCCGCTGGCCGGCCTGCCGCTGGACGGCGGCACCGTGCCGCACGAGGTGGGCCGGGTGCTGCGCGAGGGCAGACCAGGTGAGTACGCGGTCAGCCCGGGCGAGTACGTGGCCGGCTGGATCAAGCGCGGGCCGACCGGGGTGGTGGGGACCAACAAGCACGACGCCCGGGAGACGGTGGCGAGCCTGCTCGCCGACGCGGCGGAGGGGCGGCTGCGCACCGGCGGCGACCCCGACGACCTGGTGCGCACGCTGCAGGCGCGGGGCGCGCAGCCGGTGCTGCTGCCCGACTGGCGGGCGATCGATGCCGCTGAGGTCGCGCTCGGCGCCACCCGCGGGCGCGACCGCACCACGCTGCACGAGCGCGAGGCGCTGCTGGCCGCGGTCCGGGCGGCCGCCGCACGCTGACCGACCGCCCTCCACCGACCCGCGCGCGGCGCCGGTACGGCAGACTCGACGGCGTGACCGGTCCCACCACCGACCAGACGCCCGAGACCGACCCGGCGACCAAGCCCGCCACCACGACGATCTCCTTCGCCCGTGGCGCCCCGTCGACCGACATCGTCGACGTGCAGGGCCTCTCCGACGCCGCCGTCGCCGCCTTCGACGCCGACCCGGCCGGGATGACCGGCTACGGCACGGCGATCGGCTACGTGCCGCTGCGGAAGTGGATCGCCGAGCAGCACGGCGTGCCCGAGAGCCACGTGCTGGTCACCAACGGGTCGATGCAGGCCGACGCCTTCCTCTTCGACGAGCTGGTCACCCCGGGGGCGGCGGTGGTCACCGAGCGGCCCACCTACGACCGCACCCTGCTGGGGCTGAAGAACCGCGGCGGCGACCTGCACCTGGTCACGCTGGAGGAGGACGGCATCGCGGTCGACGAGATCGAGCAGCTGCTGCGCGACGGCGTCCGGCCGGTGTTCGCCCACGTCATCCCCAACTTCCAGAACCCGGCCGGCTACACGCTGTCGCTGGAGAAGCGGCGCCGGCTGCTGGAGCTGGCCCACGAGTTCGACTTCCTGGTCTTCGAGGACGACCCGTACGTCGACATCCGGTTCAGCGGTGAGCCACTGCCGCGGATGCTGGAGCTCGACGGCGGCGCCGACAGCACCCACGTGGTCTACGCCTGCTCGTTCTCCAAGACCGTCTGCCCGGGCATCCGGGTGGGGTACCTGGTCGGGCCGCCGGCGCTGATCGACCGGATCCGGGTGCGGGCCACCAACACCTACATCGCGCCGAACATGGTCGCCCAGGGCACGGTCTTCCAGTTCGTCACCGGGCCGCGCTACGCCGGTGCGCTGGAGACGGTGAAGAACGCGCTCGCCGAGCGGGTCGGGCTGCTGGACCAGGCGCTGCGCACCCACCTGCCGCAGGCCACCTTCCGCCGCCCCGAGGGCGGCTACTTCCTGTGGGTGTCGCTGCCGGCCGGCGAGGGCCACGACGTCGCCCGGATCTCGGCCGAGGCGGCCGCCCGCGGGGTGGCGATCGTGCCGGGCACCGACTTCCTGCTCGAGGGCGGGGAGAACGCGTTCCGGCTGGCCTTCTCCGCCGTCCAGCCCGGCGACGTCGACGAGGGCGTGCGCCGCCTGGCCGCGGCCGTCGAGGCCGCCCGCTCCTGAGCACCGTGGGGGGGGGGGGGGGGGGGGGGGGCGGGGGCCCGCCCCCCCCCCCCCCCCCCCCCCCCCCCCCGCGCCCAGGTGTGCGCCCAGCAGGAGCGGGCCGCCGAGCTGCTCGCCGCGGCCGGCTGGCGGGTCGCCCTGGCCCGGGCCGACGCCGGCGTCGACCAGCTGTGGCGCTCCCTGGGCGCCCCGGCCGCGCAGGTGCCGGCATGACCCGCCCCGCGCCGTCGGCCCCCGCCGCGGCCCCCGAGGGGCCGGGCACCGCGCTGGCCGCCACGGTCGCCGTCGCGCTGGGCAGCCTGGCGCTCGCGCCGGTGTTCGCCACCCCGGGCTGGCTGCCCCCGGTGCTGCTCGTCGTCCTCACGGTGGGGCTGGGTGGGGTGGCGCTGCGCGCCGGGGCCGGGCGGCTGCCCGACCCGGTGGCCCGCCGGGTGCGACCGCTGGTGCCACTGGGCCAGCTGGCCCTGGTGCTGGCCGCGCTCACCGTCGTCTTCGCGCCGGACGGGGCGTGGGCCGGGGTGGTGCCGACCACGGCCAGCGTGCAGGAGCTGGCCGGCCTGCTCGCCGACGGCACCGAGGAGATCCGCGAGCAGGCGACGCCGGCGCTGCCGCTGACCGGGCTGGTCGCGCTCACCGCCGTCTTCGTGGCGCTGGTCGCCCTCGCCGTCGACCTGCTCGCCGTCCCGGCCCGGCAGCCGGCGCTGGGCGGCCTGGGGCTGCTGGTCCTCTACTGCGTGCCGGTCAGCACGATCACCGGCGACGTCGCACTCGTCGCGTTCCTCGGCCCGGCCATCGGGTTCGCCCTGCTGCTGTGGGCCGACCAGCGCGCCCGGCTGACCACCGGCACGCGGGCGGGCAGCGGCTCACCGCTGGGCACCGGCACCGTGCCGGCCCTGCGCACCGGCGCGGTCGCGCTGGTCCTCGGGGTGCTGCTGTCGGCCGTCGTGCCCACGCTCGGCGAGGGCTCGCTGGCCGCGCGGTACGGCACCGGCGGCAACGGCACCGGCACCGCGCTGGACCCGGTGGCCGAGATGCGCGGGCAGCTCAGCCGCCCCGAGCCGGTCGACCTGCTCAGCGTGCGGGCCGACGGCGACCTGGGGTACCTGCGCTCGGTGGTGCTCGACCGGTTCACCGCGGAGGGGTGGCAGCGGAGCAACGCCGACAGCCAGCGCTCCGTCGCCGGCGACGCCTCGCTCGCGCCGCTGCCCGACGGCGTGGCCAGCCAGCAGGTGACCGCGCGGATCTCCGCCGTCGGCCACGACGACCAGTTCCTCCCGGTGCCCTACGCGCCGCAGGCGGTGGACGTGGCCGGCGACGACGACGGCGCCTGGCGGTTCGACCGCGCCGGGCGCACCGTCTTCGGCCGGGGCACCACCACCGCGGGCCTCAGCTACGTGGTCACCGCCGACCGGCCGGAGCCGAGGGTGGCCGACCTGGCGGCGGCACCGGCGGCCGAGCCCGGCAGCGACGGCATCGACCGCTACCTCGAGCTGCCCGAGCTGGACCCGAGCGTCACCGCCCTGGTCACCCAGCTGACCTCACCGGACCAGTCCCCCTACGAGCGGGTGCGGGCGGTGCTCGGCCACCTGACCGACCGGGGCAACGGGTTCGTCTACAGCCTCTCCACCCAGCCGGGCACCTCCGGGGACGACCTCGCCGACTTCCTGGAGCGCAAGCGCGGCTACTGCGAGCAGTACGCCGGGGCGATGGCGGTGCTGGTCCGCGCCGCGGGCGTGCCGTCGCGGGTGGTGCTCGGCTACACCCGCGGTGCGGAGCAGCCTAACGGCGCCCGGGTGATCACCAGCCACGACGCGCACGCCTGGGTGGAGGCCTACTTCCCCGGGCAGGGCTGGATCCCCTTCGACCCGACGCCGATCGAGGCCGACCGCGCGGCGGAGCTGCCGTGGGCGCCGCGGGCCGACGCGGTGGCCGAGCAGCGCACCGCCCCGGCCGCGCCGAACGCGCCGCTGCCGGTCCCGGCCGGGCCGACCGCCGAGCTGGACCGGGACGACCAGTACGTGCCGCTGCCCACGGCCGAGGCAGCGGCACCGTCGCGGGCACCCTGGCTGGCGGGCGTGGCCGGCCTGCTGCTGGTGGCGGCGCTGGCAGCGTTGCCGGGGCTGGCCCGCCACCGCCAGCGGCTGGCCCGGCTGGCGGACGGCCGGCCGGCGGCGCTGTGGGACGAGCTGCTGGCCACCGCCACCGACCTGGGGGTGCCGGTGACCGGTACCGCCACGACCCGGCAGCTGGCCCGGCAGGTCACCGAGCAGGTGGCCGGCCCCGGCGGGACGGACCGGGACGGGGCGGGCGCCGGCACGGTCGAGGCCCTGCGGGTGCTGACCCTGGCCGAGGAACGGGCCGTCTACGGGCCCCCCGCGGCCGGGGCGGCCGACCCCGAGCTGCGCGCCGCACTGGGCACCGTGCGGCAGGCACTGGTGCACAGCGTGGGACGGCGGCAGCGGATGGCGGCGACGGTCTGGCCGGCGTCCACCCTGGCCGACGCCGGTCGCTGGGTGGCCGACCGCGGCCCGCGCCGCCCCCGCTCGGCCTGACCGGTCGGCCGGCGCGGGCGCTCGCTACCGTCGTCCCGGCCGGCGGGCTCGCCGGCCCACCCCCACCCCCGGAGTGCCTCGTGCGCGAGATCGCCGTCTTCGCCGGCAGTGCCCATCCCGAGCTGGCCGAGGAGATGTGCGCCCAGCTGGGTGTGCCGCTGCAGCCGGTGCGGCTGACCCGGTTCGCCAACGACTGCCTCGAGGTGCAGCTGCAGGCCAACTGCCGGGAGCGCGACGTCTTCCTGGTGCAGCCGCTGGTGACGCCGGTGCAGGAGAACCTGGTCGAGCTGCTGCTGATGATCGACGCCGCGCGCGGGGCGTCCGCGGCCCGGATCACCGTGGTCATGCCGCACTACGCCTACGCCCGGTCGGACAAGAAGGACGCGCCACGGATCTCGATCGGCGGCCGGCTGATCGCCGACCTGCTGGTGGCCGCCGGCGCGAGCCGGGTGCTGGCGATGACGCTGCACTCCCCGCAGGTGCACGGGTTCTTCAGCGTGCCGGTCGACCACCTGCACGCCCTGCGGGAGCTGGCCGACCACTTCCGGTCCCTGGACCTGTCCCGCACCACGGTGGTCTCACCGGACCTGGGCAACGCCAAGGAGGCAGCGGCGTTCGCCCGCCGGCTCGGCGTACCGGTGGCCGCCGGAGCCAAGCAGCGGTTCGCCGACGACCGGGTGAGCATCAGCGCGGTGATCGGCGACGTCGCCGGCCGGGACGTGATCGTGCTCGACGACGAGATCGCCAAGGGCAGCACCGTGCTGGAGCTGATCGACCGGCTGCGGGACGCCGGGGCCCGGTCGATCCGGGTGGCGTGCACGCACGGGTTGTTCGCCGCGGGGGCGCTGGAGCGGATCGGCGCCCAGCCGGACGTGCTGGAGATCGTCTGCACCAACACCGTGCCGGTACCCGCCGGGGAGTCGGCGAAGCTGACCGTGCTGTCGGTCGCGCCGGCGCTGGCCCAGGCGGTGCAGCGCATCCACGACGGCGAGTCGGTCAGCGCGCTGTTCGACACCGTGCTCCCGACCAACACCGTGCTCCCGACCAGCTGACCCCGCCGCCCAGCGGACACCGCACGGCCGCTGGCCGACCGGCACCGGAGTCAACGCAGCCGCCGTCCCGGGGGACGGCGGCTGCGCTGGACGTCGGGGGGTCCGCTGCGACGGCTACTGGTCGTAGCGGCGGCGGAAGCGCTCCTCGAGACGGTTCTTCAGCGGCTGACGAGCGGACTTCCCGGGCTTGCCGGGCTTGCCGCTGGCGGCCGTGGCGCCCCGGGAACCGGTCGGGGCCGGACCGGCCTCGACGGCGCCCGTGGCGGCCTTGTAGTTCAGCACGCCGAGAGCGGCTCCGCCGAAGGCGATGAGGGAGCCCAGGACGCCGACGATGACATTGGGCAGCGCCACACCGCTGACCATGACGGCCAGGCCGACGACGACGAGCAGAGCGCCCAGCTGGACCTTGCGGCGGGCCTTCTGCCGGCGGTCACCGGTACGAACGGTCGAGGCGAACTTCGGATCGTCGTCGACGAGGGCGCGCTCGATCTGCTCCAGCAGACGCTGCTCGTGCTCGGAGAGCGGCACGTCGACACCTCCAGGTGCGCAGTACACAACCCACTGGCGACAGTCCGCCGTGGTGGTTCCGAGGATACGAGCCGTTTGCGGGGTGCGAAAGGCGAGCGGCTCCCGACACACCCGGGAGGGCGGTGATCCGCCTCCCGGGGTGGGCCCGGAGGGGTCAGCGGGGCGCCCCCGGAGGCTGCCGCGCCCCCTCCCCCCGCGCCCCTCCCCCCGGCGCCGCCCGGCGTGGGGCCGGCCGCTCGCCGGGCGCGCGGGTGCGGCCGAGCAGGGTCGCCGGGCGGACGGCGCCGGCGCCGAAACGCCGGGCGGCCCGGTCGGCGGCCAGCTCGGCGTCCCGCCGGCCGTGCTCGCGGGCACCGAGCTCCAGCTGTCGAGCGGTCGCGTCGGCGGCCACCAGCCGCTCGGCCCGCACGCCCACCAGCCGGATCCGGGCCCGGTCGAGCCCGAGGGCGTCGAACAGCGCCCGGGCGGTGTCGTAGAGCTCCTGCCCGACGTCGGTGGGGACCTCCAGCGTGCGCGACCGGGTGATCGTGGTGAAGTCGGCGAAGCGCACCTTGAGGGTGACGGTGCGGGTCAGGTGCCCGGTCGAGCGCAGCCGCCCCGCCGTCCGCTCGGCCAGGTGCAGCAGCTCCCGGTGGACCACCGCGGGGTCGTCGACGTCGGTGCCGAAGGTCTCCTCGGCCCCGGTGGACCGGTCGGGCTCGTCGGGCACCACCCGGCGGGGGTCACGCCCCCAGGCCAGCTCGTGCAGGTGCGCCCCGGCCGCCTGCCCCACCGCGCGCTGCAGGGTGCGCGCCGGCACGTGCGCCAGGTCACCGACGGTGCGCAGCCCCAGCCGCAGCAGCACCTCCTCGGTCTTGGCGCCGACGCCCCACAGCGCCCCGACCGGGAGGGGGTGCAGGAACTCCATGACCTCGGCCGGGCGGACCACCAGCAGCCCGTCGGGCTTGGACCGGGTGGAGGCGAGCTTGGCGACGAACTTGCTCCCGGCCACCCCCACCGAGCAGGTGATGCCCTGCTCGTCGTGGACCCGGGCGCGGAGGTGCTCCCCGATCGCCACCGGGTCGCCCAGCCGCCGGCCCGCGCCGGAGACGTCCAGGAACGCCTCGTCCAGGCTCAGCGGCTCGACCAGCGGGGTGATCGACCGGAACAGCGCCATCACCGAGCGGGAGACCTCGGCGTAGAGGGCCAGGTCGCCGGGGAGCACGGTGGCGGTCGGGCACAGCCGCAGCGCCCGGGACGTCGGCATGGCGCTGTGCACCCCGTACGCCCGTGCCTCGTAGGTGGCCGAGGTGACCACCCCGCGGTTGCCGGCCCCGCCGACGATCACCGGCGTGCCGGCCAGCTCGGGGTGCCGGCGCACCTCCACGCTGGCGAAGAAGGCGTCCATGTCGACGTGCAGCACCGTGCAGCCGGCAGCCCGATCGGACACTCGTGACACCTCTCCCCGCGCACACCCCGGCACCCGCTCGACGGCCGCCTTCCCCGCGACCGTCGAACAGGCGTTCGAACGAAGGGATCGTAACCGGCGCCCGCCCGGTGGGCCCGCCGCTCCAGGTGTGGCGAGTCGATCTTCGCGGTAGAACTGGCCCGGGGCCGTCGACCGACGGCCGCGACTCGACGATCGGAGGAGCCATGGCGCTCGACGACGAGGACATGACCAGCACCGAGGGCCCGGCCGACTCCGGAGCCGGTGAGGGCACGCCTGGCCAGCACGACGGCGGCGCGGACGGCGGTGCCGACGGTGGCGCGGGTCACGACGGCGGTGCCGATGGTGGCGCCGACGGCGGCGCCGACGGCGGCGCGGACGGCGGTGCCGACGGCGGCGCGGACGGCGGTGCCGACAGCGGCGCCGAGGGCCCGGCCGACTCGGGTGCCGCGGACGGCGGCGCCGCGGGCGTGCACGACGGCGGCGCGGACGGCTCGGCCTGACCGTGCCCGACCCTGAACTGCAGGACCGGGCGCCGTCCTCCCCCGTGGAGGGCGGCGCCCGCCCCTGGGCGGAGGGCGGTACCCGTCCCGCGCTGCGCCGCTGCATCGCGGTCGACCCCGGGACGTTCGCCGCCGAGCACTGGTCGCGCCGCCCGCTGCTCTCCACCGCCGCCGAGCTCGGCGGCACCTTCACCGACCTGCTCAGCCTCGACACGGTCGACGAGCTGCTGAGCACCCGCGGCCTGCGCACCCCGTTCCTGCGGATCGCCAAGGACGGCGCGGTCGTCGACCCGAAGCGCTTCACCAGCCCCCAGGGCGCCGGCGCCGAGGTGGCCGACCAGGTCTCCTCCGACGCGGTGCTGCGGCTGTTCGCCGACGGGTCCACCGTTGTGCTGCAGGGCCTGCACCGGCTCTGGCCGCCGCTGATCGCCTTCGCCGGCCAGCTCGCCGCCGACCTCGGCCACCCCACCCAGGTCAACGCCTACGTCACCCCGCCGTCCTCGCGCGGGTTCTCCCCGCACTACGACGTGCACGACGTCTTCGTGCTTCAGGTCGCCGGGGAGAAGCACTGGACCATCCACGAGCCGGTGGTCACCGACCCGCTGCGCACCCACCCCTGGACCGACCGCGCCACCGAGGTGGCCGCCGCGGCCGAGCGCCCCCCGGTGATCGACGCCGTGCTGCGTCCCGGCGACGCCCTCTACCTGCCCCGCGGCTGGCTGCACTCCGCGGTCGCGCTCGGCGAGATCAGCGCCCACCTGACCATCGGGATCCACCCCGTGACCCGGTGGGGCGCGGTCGAGTCGGCGCTGGACCTGGTGCGCACCCTCGCCGCCGACGACCCCGCGCTGCGCGGCTCGCTCCCCCTCGGCGTCGACCTGGCCGACCCCGGGGCGACCGCCGACGACGTCACCGCGGTGCTGGCCGGTCTGCACCGCTGGCTCGACACCGTCGACCCGGCCGCCGTCGCCGACGCGCTGCGCGCCCGCACCTGGGCGCAGGTGCGTCCGGCGCCGGTCTCGCCGCTGGCCCAGTCGGCCGCCGTGGCGGCGCTGGACGGCGACACGGTGCTGCGGGTGCGCCCCCTGCTGCGGGCCCAGCTGCGCGAGCCGGTGGGCGACCGGGTGGCGCTGGTCGCCGGCCGGCGCACCCACGACCTGCCGGCGAGCACCCACCCCGCGCTGGCCGCGCTGCTGGCCGCAGGCGAGCTCAAGGTCGGCGACCTGCCCGGGCTGGACCCCGCCGACCAGCTCACCCTGGCCCGCCGGCTGGTGACCGAGTCGATCGCGGTCGTCCCCGATGCCCGGGCCGGGGCGCCCGCGCGCGCCACCGGGCACGATGGGGGGCATGGCGTCGTCGGTGGGTGAGCAGCCCGCCGCCCCCCGTCCGGCCGGCCGGCTCGACGACGCCCGCTGCTCGGTGCAGGCGCTGCTGCGCGGCGACGCACCGACGGCCACCGCGCCACCGGCCCGGCGCTGGCTGCTGGTGGAGCAGCCCGGGCCCTGGGGGCGCGACGCGCTGCTGGAGTCCCGGTTCGACCAGGTGGTGGCCCCGCAGCTGGCGGCCCGGGCCCGCGAGGCCGGCGTCCGCGTGCAGCTGGTGCGCCGGCCCGGCGGGCGGCTGGCCGACACCGGCCGCCGGTGGGCGCTGGCCGACACCACCCCGGGGGTGGAGACGGTGTGGTGGGCGACCCGGGAGACCGACGCCGAACTGCTGGAGGTGCCCTGGGACGGCTCGGTCGGGGAGCCGACCGACGTCCCCACGTACCTGGTGTGCGCCCACGGCTCGCACGATGCGTGCTGCGCTGTCCGGGGCCGGCCGCTCACCCAGGGCCTGACCGCCGCGGGGGCGGCGGAGGTCTGGGAGACCAGCCACCTCGGCGGGGACCGGTTCGCCGCCAACGTGCTGGTGCTGCCCACCGGGCACGTCTACGGGCAGGTGCCCGCCGACGGCGTCGAGCTGGTGGCCGCCCACGCCCGCGGCGAGGTGGCGCTGCCGTGGCTGCGCGGCCGGTCGGGCTGGGCGCCGCCGGTGCAGGCCGCCCAGCAGCACGCCCGGGCCGAGCTCGGGTTGCTCGGCGTCGGCGACCTGCCGCTGGTGCGCATGACCCACCTGCCCTCCCCGGGCGAGGGGGTGGAGCGCTGGGCGGTGACGCTGGGCGCGCCGGACGGCGACGTGCTGGTCACCATCGAGAGCCGCCGTTCGGCGGTGGCCGCGCTGACCACCTGCCGGGCGCTGCGGCCGGTGCACTGGCGCACCTGGCACCCGCTCTCGCTGCAGGCGCCCGCCCCGGCCGGCCCCGCCTGACCGCGCGGCTCAGCGCAGCGCGCGCCCGCGGGCGGCCAGCAGCGGGATCGCCAGCTCCGCCGAGGTGAGCGAGCCGTGGTAGGCGGCCAACAGCGCGGCGTGCGGGGGCTCGGTCGCCCCGGCGGGGAACGCCCAGGTGCCCCGGGCGAGGACGACGACGTCGCCGATGCGCTCGATGACCGCCGGGTCGACCGGGCCGAACACCCCGGCAGCGGCGGCCTCCTCCCGGCCGGCCACCCAGGCGCGCTCGCCGAGCACCTCCCGCCAGGTGGTCAGCACGTCGTCGGCGGCGCCGGGCTCGGTGTGCACGTAGCGGGCCCGCGGCTCGCCGGTGAGCAGCCGGACGCCGTCGGTGAGCGCCGGCTCCTCGGTGACGTCGAGCCGGGTGTCACCGGGGACGTCGACCATGCCGTGGTCGGCGGTGACCAGCAGGACGGCGTCGTCGGGCAGACCGGCGGCCAGCTGCTCCACCACCCCGTCGACGACGGCGAGCTGGGCCCGCCAGCTGGGTGAGTCGACCCCGCGGACGTGCCCGGTGAGGTCGAGCTCGGCGGTGTAGGCGTAGACCAGGCTGGGCTCCCCGGCGGCGAGCGCCCCGTGCACCAGCGCCACCAGGTCGCCGGGGCTGTAGGCCGGTGTGTAGTCCGCCCCCCGGTAGGCCGCCCGGGTGAGCCCGGAGCCGGCGAAGGAGTGCGGGCCGATCGCGGTGCAGCTGACCCCGGCGGCGGTGGCCTGCTCGAAGACGGTGGGCCGGGACTGCCACTGCCGCGGGTCGGGGTCGTCCTTCCACTGCACGTGGTTGAGCGTGCGGCCGGTGCCGGGCACCTCGGTGACGAAGCCCAGCACCCCGTGGCTCCCCGGCGGCAGCCCGGTGCCCAGGGTGGTGAGGCTGACCGGGGTGGTGCTGGGGCAGGGCGCGGAGAGCACCCCGGCGGGGGTGCCGAGGGCGTTGAGCACCGGCGCGGTGTCGGGGTGGGCGGCGACCAGCTCGGCCCCGAGGCCGTCGACCAGCAGGACGACGACCCGGCGGGCGCCGTCGAGGGCCTCGGTGAGCCGCAGCGGGTCGCCGGGCAGGTCACCGCGCTGCACCGGGACGCCCAGCGCGGTCGCCACGCTGGGCAGGACGTCGGCGAGGGTGGCGCTGCCGTAGGCCGGGACGGCGAGGTCCGGGGGCAGGCTCATCGCACGGCGCTGCGGCTCAGCTGGTGGCGGGTCGCGCGGCGAGCACGTGCAGGCCGGTGGCGACGTCGCGGTAGGGGGAGGCGCCGGACAGGGCGAGCTCGAGGGCGCGGACGGCGTCCGGGGCAGCGCCGGAGGAGGCCTCCAGCAGGTCGGCGACGACGGAGACCCCGCGCCACTCCCCCGGCTGCAGGCCGGCGCCGGCGACGAGGGCGAGCAGCTGCTCGGGGGCGAAGCGCCGGCGGGCCGGGCCGCCGCGGGCCGGTGTGGGGTCCCGGTCGGCGAGCAGCTCACGGGCCTCGGCCGGGTGTCCGCCGACCGCGCGGGCGAGCACCGCACCAGCGCGGTTGGCCGCGGCGAGGGACAGCGTACCGCCGGGCCGGAGCACCGCGGCGATCTGGCCGAGGGTGCTGGCCGGGTCGTCGACCACCTCGAGCACGAAGTGGCAGAGGACCAGATCGAAGCCGGGGGCCGTCGGGCCGTCCGCGGTGACCGGGGGCATCCGGTCGGCGTCGCCCTGGAGCCCGCGCACCCGCTCGCCGACCCCGGCGGTGTCGGCCCGCCGGTGCAGGGTGGCGAGCGCGTCGGCGCTGGGATCGACGACGGTGACGGTGTGCCCCAGCTGGGCGAGCGGCACGGCGAACATGCCACTGCCCCCGCCGACGTCGAGGACCTGCAGCGGGCGGCCGGCGCTGACGACCGGGTCCAGCGCCGCCCAGACGGCCGCCGTCCGGGCGGGGGCCGGGGTCGGCGCGGCGGAGGAGGTGGGCGGCACGTGCGGAGCCTAGTGCGGGTCGGCCGACGCCACAGCTGGACGGGACACTGCACCGGGCGGGGGACGCTGCGCCCGGCTCGAGGGGGCGCCCACCCGCGGGTCGGCGCCCCCTCGCCAGATCAGTCGCCGGTCTCGGTGACCCCGAACATGAGCACGCGCCGCTGGACGTCGTAGTGGACCGTCTCGGTGTTGGCCAGCAGGTCCTGCAGGTTGTCGGCGTCGTCCGGGTCGAGGGTGAGGACCTCCTCCCAGGCGCCCTGGTCGAGCACGAGCTGCAACGTGTACGTGCCGGGCTTCCCCGGCTCGCCGGCAGTCCAGCTGAACTGGTAGTGGCTCAGCTGGCGGACCTGGATGGTGTTGTCGTTGACGGGCTGCGGGACCTCGGGCATGAGCTTGCCTCTCGACGATGGAATCGACCGGGCACCGAACCCGACCTGCGGACCGTGCTACCCGTCCGCCGCCGTCGCCACGCGCGGTGCGCGGTTCCTCGGGCCGCCGGCCGACGGGACCAGCGGGGCGCAGGTGACTGTTGGGGCAGGCGTCATCTCCGGTTCGCGCGCCTGCCGGGCGGCCGGCAGCGCCCTTCCCTACCGTCCCGCCATGCCGAGCTACCGACTGATGAACGGGTACGGGTACCCGACCGACACGTTCACCGCGGACTGCGACGAGACCGCCACGGTCTTCGCGATGTCCCGGGCGGAGGACTACCCGCGGCCCGAGCCCCGTTTCGGCGGCCGCCGCGACTTCCAGGTGCACCGCCAGGACGGCGAGCGCTGGCGCCTGCTGCGGGCCTGGGCGCCCGCCTGAGGAAAGACCCGGCGCGGCCCCACCGGCCCCACCGCAGGGACCCGCCGCGAGCGTGCGAGTGGCGGGGGGCGGTGGGGTCCTTCCTCAGTGCCCCGAGCTGCCGGGGCTGGAGTGCCACAGCTTCCGCGGCGGCGCGGCCGCTGCCCGGCGGGCCGCGGTCGCGGCGTCGTCGCCGGCCGGCTTGATGTCGGCGTAGGGCGACATCCGGAACCCGGTGGGGTGCACCAGCACCGGGCGCACCACCACCGGCCGCGAGCCGTGCGAGGCCGCCGCCCCGGCGATCGCCTGCTCGGTGTACTCCCCCGGCGCGGCCGTCAGCTCCGCCACCGCGGCCAGCCCGCCGGCCTCCCAGGCCTCGTGCAGCGCGGGGAGATCCCAGGCCCCGGTGGCGCGCAGCGAGACACCGCGCGGGCCGGTGCGCCGCAGCACCCCGCGGACCACCAGCAGCCACGAGTGGAAGACCGTGGCGGCGTAGGGGCCCTGGGCGTCCTCGAAGAAGGTCGAGTCCGCGCACCCAGTGCCGTCGTCGAGCGTCACGAACACCACCCGCCGGCCGGACCGGATCGGCGGGGTCTGGGTGGCCACCTTCACCCCGGCCACCAGCACCTCCGAGCCGCTCCGGCAGCCCAGCAGCTCCCCGGCCGGGACCGCCCCGAGCGCGGCGAGGAACGGCCGGTAGAAGTCGACGACGTGCCGGCTGGCGTCCAGCCCCAGCACCTCCAGCTCGGCGCGCACCCGCTCGGCGTCGGTGAACTCCGGCAGCCCGGAGGGGACGAAGTCCGGCAGTCCGTCGTCCCCGCCGTCACCGGCCGTCTCCTCGCTCCCGCCCGCCGTGCTCCCGCCCGCCGTGTTCCCGCCTGCCATGGCCTCCAGCCCGAACAGGTCGAGCCCCAGCTGGCCGGTGCTGCCGGCCTTCCGGCCGCTGCGGCTCCACCGGTCCAGCTCGCCGATCTGCAGCAGCAGGTCGCGGCGGGTCAGCTGCTGGCGCCGGCGGGCCGGGCGGCCGCCCTCGCTGTCGCGCACCCCGAAGCCGTAGACCGAGTCGAAGCCCCCGGCGAGGACCAGCCGCTCCACCACCGGCCGGGACACCCCCGCCCGGGTCCAGAAGTCGGCCAGCGAGCGGTACGGCTGCCCGGCGACGATCCGGCGCACCTCGTCGTCGTTGATGCCCTTGACGTCGGCCAGCGACAGCCGGATGCCGTACCGGCCCGGCGCGGGCATCGACGCCGGCATCCAGCCGGGGCGGGACCCCACCCGCTCCGGCTCCTCGCCCACCGGCTCGACCCGCTCGACCCGGTAGGTGCCGGCCGAGGCGTTCACGTCCAGCCCCAGCACCTGCACCCCGAAGTTGCGGGCGTCGTCGAGGATCAGCCGCTTGGGGTACATGCCCGGGTCGTGCGTGAGCACCCCGGCCAGGAACGCCGCGGTGTGGTGGGTCTTCAACCAGGCCGACTGGTAGGTGGGCAGCGCGAACGCCGCGGCGTGCGCCTTGCAGAACCCGAAGGAGCCGAAGGCGACCAGCACCTCCCACACCTGCTCGACCACCGCGACGGGGAACCCCTCGTCGAGGGCGCGCGGGGCGAACCAGGCCTTCACCTCCGGGTGGGCGTCGCGCTCCCCCAGGGCCCGGCGCACCTCGTCGGCCTCGGCCAGCGAGCAGCCGGTCATCGCCGCGACGATCATCAGCACCTGCTCGTGGAAGACCACCACCCCGGCGGTCTGCTCCAGCGCCGGCTTCAGCGCGGGGTGCAGGTACTCCGGGTCGCGCCAGCCGTTCCGGGCCAGCAGGAACGGGGTGACCATGTCGCTCTTCACCGGGCCCGGCCGGAACAGCGAGATGTCGATGATGAGGTCCTCGAAGGTGGTCGGTGCGAACTTGCCGACCAGCTCCCGCTGCCCGGGTGACTCGATCTGGAACATCCCCAGCGTCCGGGTGCTGCGGATCAGCTCGAAGGTGGTCGGGTCGTCGCGTGGGACGGCGTCGATGTCGACCTGCTGCCCGTCGACCCGGGCCACCTCGTCCATCGCGTGGGCGATCGCCGACTGCATCCGGATGCCCAGCAGGTCGAGCTTGAGCAGCCCGAGCTCCTCGACGTCGTCCTTGTCGAACTGGCTCATCGGGTAGCCGAGGTAGCTGCTCTCCACCGGGGTGCGGTCCAGCAGCGTGGCGTCGGACAGCAGCACCCCGCACGGGTGCAGGGCGATGTGCCGGGGCAGCCCGTCGAGCCGGGCGACCAGGTCGAAGAGCAGGTCGAGATCACCGCTGCCGCCGGATCGTCTCGACCCCAGCCGGCTGGCCCGCAGCTCCGGCAGGTCGCGCAGGGCCGCGTGCACCTGGTCGGCCCGGATGTGCGGGAACGCCTTGGCCACCACGTCGATCTCGGCCGGGGGCAGCCCGAGGGCCGCCCCGACGTCGCGGATGGCGTGCCGCACCCGGTAGGTGTCCATCATCGAGATGCAGCTGACCCGGTCGGCGCCGAAGCGCGCGATCACCGCGTCGTAGACCTCCATCCGCCGGGCGGACTCCACGTCGATGTCGATGTCGGGCAGCTGGTGGCGCAGCGGGGAGAGGAAGCGCTCCATCAGCAGGCCGTAGCGGATCGGGTCGACGTCGGAGATGCCCAGCAGGTAGGTGACCAGACTGCCGGCGCCCGAGCCCCGGGCCGCCGCCCGCACCCGCAGCTCCTTGATCAGGGTGACCACGTCGGCGACGGTGAGGAAGTACGAGGGGTAGCCGAGGGAGTCGATCACCGCCAGCTCCTCCTCCAGCCGCTCACGGACCGCGGCGGTGGGGGTCAACGCCCGCCGGCTGAAGCCGGCCTCGCACCGGGCGCGCAGCACCGCCGAGGGGCCCATCCCCCGCTCGGCGGCGGTGGTGACCACGTCGAGCTCGGGGTAGCGGACGCTGCCGATGCCCAGATCGGCGCGGACGTCGACGGCGCACTGCTCGGCGACCCGGGCCGTGGTCTCCAGCAGCCGCAGCGCGGCGTCGCGGTCGGGCCCGGCCAGCTCGGCGGCGAGCTCGGCCATCTCCTTGCCCGACTTCAGGTACCCCTCGGCGGTCCGCCGGTCGACGTGCCGCTCCCCCAGCGGGACCAGCCGGCGGGCGGCGTCCAGGACGTCGGCGGTGGGGGCGTCGAGCGCGTCGACGTAGCGCACCGCGTTGGTGAGCACCGCGGGCACGCCGGTCTCGGCCGCCAGCCGCAGCATCGCCTGGGCGCGGGCCCGGTCGCCCCGGCCGCGGTGGTGCACGACCTCGAGGACCAGCCGGGCCCCGTCGTCGCCACGGCCGAACACCGACCGCCAGGCGGCCAGCCGGGCGTGGGCGAGGTCGACGTCGCCGGCGGCCAGGGCCCGGCCCACCGACGAGTCGGGGCCCAGCACCGCCAGCAGACCGGGCGCGTGCTCCCCGGCCAGCGCCAGCGAGCTGACCGGCTCACCCCGGGTGCCCCCCAGGTGGGTGGCGCTGGTCAGCCGGCACAGCGAACGCCAGCCGGCGCCGTCGCGGGCCAGGAAGGTGACCCGGGGCAGCCGGGGGTCGACGGCGGCCCCGCCGCGGGCCGGCGACCGGCGGCCGGCGGGGTGGTGCGCCCGGCGCAGCTCCGCCGAGCGGACCCGCCCGGTCTCCCCCGGTTCACCGCCGGCGACGGGGTCGACGGCGAGGTCGACCCCGAACAGCGGCCGGATGCCGGCCGACCGGCAGGCCAGCGCGAACTTGACCGCGCCGTAGAGGCCGTCGCGGTCGGTCAGCGCGAGCGCCCCCATGCCGTGCTCGGCGGCCCGGGCCACCAGGTCGGCCGGGTGGTTGGCGCCGTGGCGCATCGAGCACCCGGAGGCGACGTGCAGGTGGACGAAGGGGTCGCCGCTCACGGGCGGGGCCGCCCGGCCGGCCGGCGGCCGTCACCCGGGCGGGTGCGCGCCGGCGCCGGTGGCGGGGTGCGGCTGATCGTCGACTCGACCACCCGCAGGAAGGTGGCGACGTCCCGGACCAGGTCGTCGGCCTCCCGCTCGGTGACCGCAGAGGACAGCCCGGCCTCGGCCGCGGCCCGCTTGCCCGCGCCGGCGGCGAAGAACGCCGCCCACTCGGCCAGCTCGGGTGCCACCTGGCTGATCAGCACCCACGCACTGCGCGGCCGGCGCCGGCCGCTCTCCGGCTGGGTGCGGGCGGCCAGCAGCGCCGCGGCACCGCGCAACGCGGCCAGGTGGGCGGTGGCGTACCGCCAGCCGGCCTCCGGTGCCGCCGCGGCCTCGGCGAGCCCGCGGTGGGCCTGGCCGAGCAGCTGCGCCGCGGCCACCGGCAGCGCCGGCGGCAACGGCAGCTGGCCCTGGACCGGGCGGTCCCGGCCGGAGCGGTCCGCGGACGGGGAGGACGGCGTGGTGGACACCGGGGTGAGGACCCGCGCGGCCATCAGTCGTGCACCCGCACGAGCAGCCACTGGTTGACCGTCGGCTCCCAGGACAGGTCGAACACCCCGGCGAAGCTCATCCGGGACCGGCCGGCCCGGACCGCCTCCACCCGCCACACCTGGCGGGTGGCCACCAGCTCCGCCGACGCACCACCCTGCCCGGTGCCGGTCTGCCACCAGGGGGAGGTCTCCACCCAGGAGTCGAGCAGCTCCCCCACCACGTACCGGGTCTCGCCGCGCCAGAACTGCGCCGGCCCCTCGGCTCCCCGCTCGACCTGGACCTCTTCACCGACGTGGCCACCGGCCCCGACGAGCACTCGGCTCATGACAGACTCCCGCACTCTCGCCCCCACCGGCCGCGCACCTGCCCGGCGGGGAAGCGCCCCGGAGGGCGCCGGACGGGGTGCACGATCCGGTGTTCGAACAGGTGTTCGAACACTGCTGAGTAGACCGGACCGGCCGGGGGGCGTCAAGCCGACGCGGGCGTGTCCCGACCGTGTCGTTACAGCCACTGCACTCTCCGCGGCCTGGAGTGGCCCGGGCCGCTCCGGGCGGTTGATCACCGGTGGCGCACGTCCGGCGTCGCGGTGGGAGGATCGCCGGCATGACCGCCGCGGAGGAGACCCCGCACCCACGGGTCGCCGAGGTCACCCGGCTGCTCCGCGCCGCCGGCGCCCCGGGCGAGGTGCGCGTGCTGCCCGACAGCGCCCGCACCGCAGCGGCCGCCGCCGCCGCGCTCGACGTCCCGGTCGGTGCGATCGCCAACAGCCTGGTGTTCGACGCCGGCGGGCAGCCGGTGCTGGTGCTGACCAGCGGCGCGCACCGGGTCGACGAGTCGCTGGTGGCCGGCCTGCTGGGCGTCTCCTCGCTCACCCGGGCGAGCCCGGCGTTCGTCCGCGAGCACACCGGCCAGGCCATCGGCGGGGTCGCCCCGATCGGGCACCCGGCACCGATCGGCACCCTGGTCGACGTCGAGCTGGCCCGGTACCCCACGGTGTGGGCCGCGGCCGGTCACCCGCACGCCGTCTTCCCCACCACCTACGACGAGCTGCTGCAGCTCACCGCCGGCACGGCCGCCGAGGTCGGCCCCGGGCCCGCGGTCCCCCAGGAGGCCCACCGATGACCGGCACCACCCCCGCCACCCGGGTCACCGAGATCCCGGCCGGCTGGCTGCGCGAGCACCTGCACGAGGCGCTGGCCGTCTACGGCGCGGCGATGGGCTACGGCGAGTCCGTCGTCGCCGGCCGCTACGGCTACGCCGTCCAGCACACCGAGCGCCCCGGCTTCCGGGCCGTCGGCGCGTTCGCCGAGGGGGCCCCCGGCGACGGCACCGAGCGGCTGGTCGGCTTCGGCTACGGCTACCTGGTCGAGCCGGGCCAGTGGTGGCACGACCAGGTGCGCAACGCGCTGGACCGGCGGACCGCGAAGCAGTGGCTGCCCGGCGCGTTCGAGGTGTGCGAGCTGCACGTGCTGCCCGACCACCAGAGCCGGGGCATCGGCCGCCAGCTGCTGCACGCGCTGGTGGCCGACCTGCCGCACCCGGCGGCGCTGCTGAGCACCCCGGACACCGACACCAAGGCCTTCCGGCTGTACCACGCCGACGGCTTCGTCGACCTGGCCCGCGGCTACCACTTCCCCGGCGACTCAAGGCCCTTCGCCATCCTGGGCGCCCGCCTCCCGCTCACCCCCACCGCCCGGAGGGCGTGATCAGCACCAGCCGCCCGGAGGGTCCGACCAGCACCGACAGCACCGTCGACGCCGTCGTCATCGGCTCCGGGCACAACGGCCTCGTCGCCGCCTGCCACCTGGCCCGCGCCGGCCTGCGGGTCGAGGTGGTCGAGCGGGACGAGGTGCTCGGCGGCGCGGTCTCCACCGTCGAGCGGTGGCCCGGCGTGCGGGTCGACCGGGGGTCCAGCGCGCACGTGATCATCCGGCACAGCGGCGTGGTCGAGGAGCTGGAGCTCGAGCGCTTCGGGCTGCGGTACGTCGACTGCGACCCCTGGGGCTTCGCCCCCGCACCCGCGCCCGGCGACCCCGGTCCTGACGGTCGCCCGCTGGTGTTCTCCGTCGACCTGGACGCCACCTGCGCCTCCATCGCGGCGGCCTGCGGGGAGGCCGACGCCGCGGCCTACCGCCGGTTCGTCGCGGTCTGGGGCCCGCGCAGCGCCGCCGTCGTCAAGGCCTTCGGCGACCGCCCGGCGATGAGCCGGCTGGTCCGGCACCTCTGGCCGGTCGGCGCGCCGCGGCGCGGCCAGCCGCGCACCCCGGGCGGGGAGATCGCCACCGACTTCCTCGGCTCCGGCGACGCGCTGCTGGACCGGTGGTTCACCAGCGAGCGGCTCAAGGCGGCGCTGGCCTGGTTCGGCGCCCAGTCCGGGCCGCCGATGTCCGAGCCGGGCACGGCCGCGATGGTCGCCTGGGTCGCCCTGCTGCACGACGTCCCGCCCGGGCACCCGGTGGGCGGCTCCGGCGGCCTCACCGAGGCGCTGGCCGCGCGGCTGGCCGCCGACGGTGGCCGGGTCACCCTCGGCGACGGCGCCGCCCGGCTGCTGGTCGACGACGGCCGGGTGACCGGCGTGCAGACCGAGTCCGGCCGGCGGATCCGGGCCGGCACCGTCGTCGCCGCCTGCCACGTGCTGACCACCAAGGCCCTCGCCGGGGACGACGCACCCCCGGCGCTGACCACCGCCGAACCGCCGGTGGGCAACGGGTTCGGCCTGGTGCTGCGCGCGCAGACCAACGCCCTCCCCCGCTACCCCGGCGCGGGCGACGAGGCGTTGCAGGGACTGCAACTGCTGTGCACCGACCGGGCCCAGCTCGCCCGCGCGCACGGTGACTGGCTGGCCGGCGAGCTGCCCCGGGAGCCGGTGCCGCTGGCGATGTCGTTCTCCGCGAGCGACCCGAGCCTGGCCCCGCCCGGGCAGCACGTGGTCACCATCTGGGGTCAGTGGTACCCCTACACGCTCGCCGACGGGTCGGACTGGGACACCATCGCCGACGCCGCCGCCCAGCAGCTGATCGCCGCGGTGGACCGGTACGCGCCGGGGTTCGCCGACTCGGTACAGCGGCTGTACGTGCAGACCCCGCTGGCCCTGGAACGGGAGCTGGGTCTGCTGCGCGGCAACGTGATGCACGTGGAGATGGGGCTGGCCAGCATGTTCGGCTTCCGCCCCACCCCCGCGCTCTCCGGGCACCGGGTGCCGGGGCTGGCCGGGCTCTACCTCGCCGGCGCGTCCACCCACCCCGGCGGTGGGGTCTCCGGCAACTCCGGGCGCACCGCCGCCCGGGTGGTGCTCGCCGACCGACGGCCGGCCGCCCGCCTGCGCACCCTCGCCGGCGAGCGGCTGCGGAGCGCCCGGCGGTGACCGGCACGGTCACCGAGCGGCGCCCGGTCGCCGGGCGGGCGCCGGCCGCCTGGCTGCCCTGGGCGCTGGCGGTCGGCGTCGTCGCCACCGCGATCGCCTACCCGCTCACCGAGGGCGGCGCCCGGGACACGGTCAGCTGGACGATCGTGCTGCTGGGCACGGGGGTCACGGTCAGCGCGGCGACGGTGAGCCGCGGCTGGCGCACCGGGCTGGGGGTGCTGGTGCTCGTCGGCGCCGTGGCGGTGCTGTTCGAGGCGCTCGGGCTGGCCACCGGCTTCCCCTACGGCGAGTACGCCTACAGCGACGTCCTGGGGCCCACGCTGCTCGGGGTGCCGTTCCTGGTGCCGCTGGCCTGGCTGATGATGGCCTGGCCCAGCTGGGTGCTGGCCGCGTGGCTGACCCGCCCGCTCCGGCGTCCCCGCGTGGCCCGGGTGCTGGTGGCCGCCTACGTCTTCGCCGCCTGGGACGTCGTCCTGGACCCGCAGCTGGTGCAGGCCGGCTACTGGCGCTGGGCGCACCCGGAACCGGGCCTGCCCGGGATCGACACCGTGCCGCTGACCAACCTGGGCGGCTGGCTGCTGGCCGGGCTGGTGCTGATGACGCTGCTGGACCTGCTGGTCACCCGCACCGCGCGCCCCCGCCGCACCCGGGACGCCCCGCCGATGCTGGTGCTGGCCTGGATGACCCTGGGCGGGGCGCTGGCGCACGCCGGGTGGCTCGACCTCCCCGGCTCTGCGCTCTGGGGGCTGCTGCTGGCGCTGCCGGTGCTCGCCGCGGTGGCCGTGCGGGCGCGCCGATGAGCCGGCTTGTCCGGGTCTGCGCCGGCCTCTCCGTGCTCGGCGCGGTGCACGCCGCGGTCAACACCCGGCTGTTGCGCCGCCCGCCCGCTGCCCCGCCGTCCCTGACCCGGCGGGTCACCGTGGTGCTGCCGGTCCGCGACGAGGCCGACCAGGTCGGCGACTGCCTGGCCGCGGTGCTCGACCAGCGCGGCGTGCCGCACCTGGCGGTCGTGGTGGTGGACGACGGGTCGACCGACGGCACCGCCGAGCGCATCCCCGCCGACGACCGGATCACCCTGCTCCGCGCGACCCCGCCCGCGCCGGGCTGGCTGGGCAAGCCGAACGCCTGCGCGCAGGGCGCGGCGGCCGCCGGCGACGCCGACGTGCTGGTCTTCCTCGACGCCGACGTCCGGCTGATGCCCGACGCGATCGCGGCCGCCGTCGCGCTGCTCGACGAGGCGTGGCTGGACCTGGTCTCCCCCTGGCCCCGGCAGCTGGCCGGCAGCGCCGCCGAGCGGTTGGTGCAGCCGCTCCAGCAGTGGCTGTGGGCCACCCTGCTGCCGCTGCGCGCGGCGGAGCGGTCCCCACGGCCGTCGCTGGCGGCGGCCAACGGGCAGTTCCTGGTGGTCCGGCGGTCCGCCTACGACCGGGCCGGTGGGCACGCGGCGGTGCGCGGCGAGGTGATCGAGGACGTCGCCCTGCTGCGCGCGGTGAAGTCGGCCGGCGGCCGCGGCGTCGTCGTCGACGGGTCGACGCTGGCCGCCTGCCGGATGTACCGCGGCTGGCCGGAGGTCCGTGCCGGGTACGCCAAGTCGCTCTGGTCGGCCGTCGGCGGACGGCCGGTGGCCGCCGTGGCCGCCGCCGCCGGGCTGACCGCGGTGTGGCTGGTCCCGCCGCTGGCCGCGCTCACCGGCTCCCGCGCCGGCGCGGTCGGCTACGCCGCCGGGGTCGCCGGGCGGGCCGTCGTCGCCGCCCGCACGGGCAGCCGGTCCTGGCCCGACGCGCTGGCGCACCCGGTGTCGATCGCCCTGCTCGACGTGCTGGTCGCCCGGTCGCTGGTCGACCGCCGGCGGGGGACGCTGCAGTGGCGGGGCCGAACCCTGGCGGTGGCGGGTGCGGACCACCCGGCGCCCACCGCCCCGCACCCCTAGCCTGGAGCCATGGACCCCAGCGAGCTGCTCGCCCTGCGCGCCGACGATCGCGCCGCCCTCGTCCTGGTCGGTCTGCGCGGCGACTGGTAGCCCTACTGCTGCGCCCAGGCGGTCCGCCTGGCCCGGTCCTCGTCCCGCTTCTCCGCCGCCGGTGCGGAGGTGGTGCTCGCGTCGGTCGATCCGCCCGAGGTCCAGCTGGCCATGAACCGGACGTGGCACCTGCCCTTCCGGTGGGCCAGCGACCCCGACGGAGAACGGCTGGCCAAGCCGCTGGGCGCCTGGGACGCCGACGCGTCGATCTTCCGGCCGCTCGTCGTCGTCCTGGCCCCGGACGGCCGCGAGGTGTTCCGGGAGCTGTCCCGGGACTTCACCGACCGGACCGATGACGAACCGGTGCTGGCCGCGGTCGAGGCACTGCAGCTGCCGGCGCTGCCCGAGCCCGCCCCGTGGGCCCCGGCCGGCGTGACCCCCCGGCCGTCGGAGCGGGCGTTCCAGCCCCGGTCGTTCATCCCGTACTTCCGGGCGATCCGGTTCAACACGATGGCGCTGAGCCAGCGGATGGTCGACGACCGGGACCGCGACCAGCTGGTCACCGAGCAGCGGATGGCCGAGTCGTTCCTCGCCGCCTTCGACGACTGGCGCGCCGAGCACCCACCGGAGCGCCAGGGCCAGAGCTGAGCCACGAGCGGCCGGGCGCGATGATGACCGGGTGACCGAACCGAGCAGCCCACCACGGGTGCACTTCGATCCCACCGAGATGGCACCCGGGGCCTTCTACCGGGTGCTCAACTCCGTGGTCGTCCCCCGGCCGATCGCCTGGGTCTGCACCCGCTCGGCGGAGGGCGTGCTGAACCTCGCCCCGCACTCCTTCTACACGGTCTCCTGCGTCGACCCGCCGGTCGTCCAGTTCACCTCGGTGGGGCGCAAGGACTCGCTCACCAACGCCGAGCAGACCCGGGAGTTCACCGTCAGCCTCACCCCCGAGGCGCTGTTCGAGCAGGTCAACGCCACCGGCACCGACTTCCCACCGGACCAGGACGAGGCCCAGCACACCGGGGTGCGGCTGGAGCCCAGCGCCGCGGTCGGCGTGCCCCGGGTGGCCGAGTCGCCGGTGTCGCTGGAGTGCGTGCTGCACGGCACGGTGTCCTTCGGCGACAGCACCGTCGTCTTCGGCCGGGTCGTGCACATCACCGTCCACGAGTCCGCCGTCGAGGACGGCCGGCCTCGGATCGAGGGACTGCGGCCGCTGGCCCGGCTCGGCGGCAACGAGTGGTCGACGATCGGCGAGGTCAGGGAGATCCGCCGGATCCCCTACCGCGACTGGGCCGGGGACCCCGGGATCGGCGAGCGCCTGCGCGGCGGCTAGTTGTACTGAGCAGGACCGTTGTTGACGCGGGAGCGACCTCCGGGTCGGGTGGAGCTGTCTGACGGCATCCATTCCGACCGCGGAGGTCGCTCGTGTCCCACGCTAACGCCCGACTGACTCCGG
>NZ_JBJHAQ010000048.1:0-23450 GCF_054051115.1 Modestobacter sp. SYSU DS0904
GCCCCCCCGCGCCGCGCCGCCCCCCCCCCCCCCCCCCGGCCCCCCCCCCCCCCCCCCCCCCCCCCCCCCCCCCCCCCCCCCCCCCCCCCCCCCCCCCCCGGTCGGCCGGTCAGGACTCGAACGCGTCGTCGATGTACTGGTCGACGTTCTCTGCCGTGACCACCGGCGCGTTGAGCACGATCTCCCGCGGCACCTCCTGGGACACCAGGTCGGACAGGCTCTTGCCCTGGGCGATCAGCCGGGCCAGCGCGATGCCGTCGGCGGCCTGGGTCGCCGGGTAGATGACGGTGGCCTCCAGCACCGAGTCGCCGGACTGGATCTCCCGCATGGCGTTGGCCGAGCCGGCGCCGCCGACCATGAAGAACTCGTCGCGACCGGCGTTGTCGATCGCGGCCAGCACGCCGACGCCCTGGTCGTCGTCGTGGTTCCACAGGGCGTCGATCTCCGGGGCGGCCTGCAGCAGGTTCGACGCCGCCTCCTCCCCGGACTCGACGGTGAACTCCGCGGCCACCCGGTTGTCGACGTCCAGGCCGCAGTCGGCCAGCGCGTCGGCGAAGCCCTGGCTGCGCTCCTGGGTGAGCGGGAGGGAGTCGATCCCGGCGATCTCGGCCACCACGGCGTCGGGCTGGTCGCCCAGCCGGGAGCAGATGTACGTGCCGGCGGAGACGCCCATGCCGTAGTTGTCGCCCAGGATGGTGGCACGGGCGGCGAACGGGCTGGAGAACTCCCGGTCGACGTTGATCACCGGGATGCCGGCCTCCATCGCCCGCAGCGCCACCGGGGTGAGCGCGGCGCCGTCGAAGGGCAGCAGCACGATCGCGTCGACGCCGTCGTTGATGAACGTCTCGACCTGGGCGATCTGGGCGCCGACCTCGTTGGTGCCCTCGGCGATGACCAGGTCGATGTCCTCGTGCCGCTCGGCCTCGGCCTGGGCGGCGTTGCTGATGCCGGCCATCCAGCCGTGGTCGGCGGCCGGCGCGGAGAAGCCGATCCGGACCGTCTCGCCGGTCTCGTCGTTGGAGCTGGCGACGTTGTTGCCGCCGTCGGAGGAGCCGGAGCCCTCCGGGGTGTTGCTGGTGCACCCGGCGACCAGGGCACCGGCACCCACCAGGCAGACGGCGGTGGACAGCAGGCGACCGTACGGACGCTGCCTCGTTGCAGACATGATCTCTCCTCGTGGATCGCCGCCCTGGCTGCGCTGCCAGGAGCTGGGGGTGGTGCGCCGGCAGGCCGGGTGGCCTGCCGGTGGTCGGGGTCGGGCGGGCTCAGGTCGGGGGGCGACCGCCGGAGTCGCCGGGGCGGGCGCCGGCCGGCCCGCCGGAGGTGGAGCCGCCGGGCAGGGCGCCGGCCGGGTTGCCCGGGGTCGCGGCGCCCGTGCCGCGGGCCTTCTTGCGGGGACGGGCCCCGCCGGCGGCCAGCCGCTGCTGCAGCAGGACGGCGAGCACGATGATCACGCCGCGGGCGACGGCCTGGGCCGAGCTGGACAGGTTGTTCAGCGTGAAGACGTTGCCGAGCGTGGTGAAGATCAGCACGCCCAGCACGGTGCCGACGATGGTGCCGCGCCCCCCGACCAGCAGGGTCCCGCCGATGACGACGGCGGCGATCGCGTCCAGCTCGAGCAAGGTGCCGTGGGTGGAGCTGCCGGTCGTCGTCCGGGCCATCAGCATCACCGCGGCGATGCCGCAGGTGACGCCGGACAGGACGTAGAGCCACACGGTGTGCCGCTGCACCCGGATGCCGGCCAGCCGGGCGGCCTCGGCGTTCCCGCCGACGGCGAAGGTGCGGCGGCCGAACGTGGTGCGGTTGAGCAGCACCCAGCCGGCCGCGGCGACCAGCGCGAAGATGATCACCAGGGTCGGGATGCCGAGGACGTCGCCGCCGAAGAAGTCGATGAAGCCGCGGTCCTGGACGATCTGGGTCCGCCGGTTGGCGATGATCTCCGCCAGGCCCCGGGCGGCCGCGAGCATCGCCAGGGTGGCGATGAAGGCGACCAGTTTCCCGTACGCGATGACGATCCCGTTGATCAACCCGGCCCCGGCGCCGACCGCGATCGCGGTGAACACCATGACGATCCAGTGGAAGTCCGCCGCCATCGCCTGGGTGGCCAGCGTGGTCGCCCAGACCGAGGAGAGCGCGACCAGCGCGCCCACCGACAGGTCGATCCCGCCGCCGATGATCACGAAGGTCATCCCGACGCTGACCACGCCGACGACGGCGGCCAGCCGCAGGATCGTCAGGACGTTGTCCACGTCGACGAAGCGGCCGGGCGCGGTGATGGCGCCGACGACACAGAGCACCAGCAGGGCCACGACCAGCCCGAGGTTCCGGCCCAGCGGGCCGGCCAGCAGGCCCGGCCCCTTGCCCCCGCCGTCGGAGGCGCCGGCGGCGCTGCCCGCCGGCGGAGTCGCAGTGGTGGTCTCGCTCATCACGCCACGTCCCCTTCGCGTGCGGCGCCCGGGGTCGGGGCCGCTCCTTCCATGACCAGGTCGAGCACGCGGTGCTCGTCGAGCTCGTCGGCCGGGCCGCGGGCGACGATGGCGCCGTCGGCGATCACCAGCACTTGGTCGGCCAGGCCGAGCACCTCCGGGATCTCGCTGGAGACGACCACCACGGCGACGCCGCGGTCGGCCAGCGCCCGGATCAGCGTGTAGATCTCCGAGCGGGCGCCGACGTCGACGCCCCGGGTGGGCTCGTCGAGCAGCAGCACCGTGCAGTCGCGCAGCAGCCAGCGGGCCAGCACGACCTTCTGCTGGTTGCCGCCGGACAGCGTGCGGACCTCGCGGTCGACGTCGACCGGCCGCAGGTCGAGGGCCTCGGCCTGGTCCCGGGCGGCCTGCTTCTCCGCGCCCCCGGACAGGTAGCCCCCGCGGGCGAAGCGGGCGAGGCTGGCCAGCGTGATGTTGCGGTAGATCGGCTCGCCCAGCAGCAGGCCCTGGCTCTTGCGCTCCTCGGGTGCCAACCCGACGCCCGCGCCGACGGCGGCCGCCACGTCGCCGGGCCGCAGCCGGCGCCCGGCGACGTGCACCGTGCCGGTGGTGGCCCGCCGGGCCCCGTAGACCGTCTCGAGGATCTCCGACCGGCCCGAGCCGACGAGCCCGGCCAGGCCGAGCACCTCCCCCGGCCGGACGGCGAAGGAGACGCCGCTGAACGTGCCGGCCAGCGAGAGGTCCTCCACCTGCAGCACCGGCTCGGCGACCTGGTCGATGACGTCGCGGCGCTCCGGGAAGACGTACTCGATCGTCCGGCCGGTCATCAGCGTGATGACCTCCCGGGTGGAGGTGTCGCCCGCCGGCAGGCCGGTGGCGACCGTGCGGCCGTCCTTGAGCACGGTGATCCGGTCACCGACCTCGCGGATCTCCTCCAGCCGGTGGGAGATGTAGACGACGGCGACGCCGGAGTCGGTGAGGTCGCGGACGACCTGGAAGAGGTGGTCGACCTCCTCGCTGTCCAGCACCGCGGAGGGCTCGTCCATCACGATCAGCCGGGCGTCCTGGGACAGCGCCCGGGCCATGCTGACCATCTGCTGGGCCGCCGCCGGCAGCGAGCCGACCTCGGCGGTGGGCCGGATCTCCGGGTGCCCGAGCCGGCTCAGCAGCTCCGCGGCGGCCCGGTTCCCCTGGGCCGGCCGGGTGATCCCCAGGTGGGACCGCTCCCGGCCCAGGAACACGTTGTCCGCGACGGTCAGCCCGGCGACCAGGTCGAGCTCCTGGTAGATGGTGGCGATGCCCCGGCTCATCGCCGCCTGCGGGTCGCCGAGGGTGATCGGGTCGCCGTCCCAGCGGATCTCGCCCTCGTCGGGTTGGTGGGCCCCGGCGAGGACCTTGATCAGGGTGGACTTGCCGGCGCCGTTCTGGCCGAGCAGGCAGTGCACCTCACCGGCGCGGACGTCGAGGTCGACGCCGTCCAGGGCCCGGACGCCGGGGAACTGCTTGACGATGCCGCGCATCTCCAGCAGCGGCGGCGGCGCTGCTGGCGCGCTCACGCGGGCGCTCCCGGGGCGGGGAACCGGACGACGGACATCGAGGCCTCTCCTGACTTTTGCTCATCGTTGAACAGAAGTACGCGCAGCGGCAGACTATGTCCGGCGTCACAGGAGGGTCAAGGGAGAGGGGCAGCGGGCCGGTGCCGCGTTACCGAACCGCAACCCCGGGGCGCGGCCGGTGACGAGCGGCGGCGGAGCCGCGGCGGGCGCCGGCCGATCAGCCCGGCGGGGTGGTCAGTGCGCGGAGGAGGTGCCGACCACCGGGATGTCGCTCCGGGTGCCCTGGTACACGGACTCCTCGTCCAGGAAGCCCTCGATCGCCATCAGCGCCGCGCCCAGCCGACCGGAGAGGTCCGGCGCGTCGCTGACGGTGATCTCCAGGGCGCGGGCGGCCAGCGGCAGGGACCGGCCGTAGACCGCCTCGCGGATGCCGGCCAGCAACGGCGGCCCGGCCTGGGCCACGCCGCCGGTCATCACGATCCGGTGCGGGTTGAAGAAGTTCACCAGGCTGGCCAGCACCGTGCCGATCGTCCGCCCGGCGTTGCGCACCAGCTCGAGCGCCGGCCCGTCGCCGTGCGCCGCCAGCTGCACCAGCTCGCGGGTGGTGGTCACCGGCAGGCCCACGGCGATCGCGTCGCGCAGCAGCGCTCCGCCGCCGGCGATCGCCTCCAGGCAGTTCTCGTTGCCGCAGCGGCACACCACCGCACGCCCGCCGGGCGGGGGCACCGAGATGTGCCCGATGTCCCCGGCGCTGCCCTGCGCACCCCGGTAGACCTGGCCGTCGACGACGATCCCGCAGCCGATGCCGGTGCCCACCTTGATGACCAGCACGTCCTCGTCCGACCCGGCGATGCCCATCTCGCCCAGCGCCATCACGTTGACGTCGTTGTCGGCGAAGACCGGGCAGCCGTAGCGGGCGAAGGCGCCGGGGATGGAGAAGTCGTGCCAGCCGGGCATGATCGGCGGGTGCACCGGCCGCCCGGTGGAGAACTCGACCGGGCCGGGCACGCCGACGCCGATCGCGCAGACGTCCCCGGTGGTCAGGCCGGCCTCGGCGAGCACCTGCTGGGCCAGCCGGTCGACCTCCGCCAGCACCGGGCCGGGCCCCTCGCCGATGTCGATCGGGTGGCCGACGGTGGCCAGGATCTGCGCCGACAGGTCGGTGACCGCGACGTCGACGCTGGTGACCCCGAGGTCGACGGCGAGCACGCACCCGGCGCGGCTGTTGAAGCGCAGCAGGGTGGGTGGCCGGCCGCCGGTGGACCAGCCGCGGCCGCCCTCCTCCAGCAGGTTCGCGGCGATCAGCTGGTCGACCCGCGCGCTGACCGTGTTGCGGGCCGCGCCGGTGAGCGCGACCAGCTCCGCCCGGCTCCGCGCCCGGCCGGCCCGCACGTGCCGCAGCAGTGCGCCGGCCGAGGCAGAGGGGTGCGCCACGGCTGCCATGCTCGCACGCCGGGCCGACGGCCGACCCCGACGAGCGACTGCGTGGGCACACCCGGTCCCGGCGGCCGGGGCCCGTGGGCGAGGATCAGCTGACCGCATCCCCCAGGGAGGAGGACCGCAGCCGTGACCGCAGCCATGACCGCCACCACGTCCGGCGCCCGGTTCGACGACCTGGTCGCCGGCACCGCGCTGCGCTGCCCGCCTCCCCACCGGGTGCTGGTCGCCGAGCGCGCCGACCAGGTGCCCGGCGTGCTGGCCGAGGTGGAGCGCGCGACGGCCGCCGGCAGCTGGGCGTTCGGCTACCTGGCCTACGAGGCGGCCGCCGGGCTGGACCCCGCGCTGCCGGTCGCCCCGCCCGCGGGCGACGGCCCGCCGCTGGCCTGGTTCGGCCTGTGCGGCGCCCCCGAGGAGGTGCTGCCGGTCGCGCCGTCGTCCGGGGAGCGCCCGCGGGTGCACTGGGAGCCGGAGTGGACCGACGACGAGCACGCCGCCGCGGTCGCCGCCGTCCGCGAGCACATCGCCGCCGGGGAGACCTACCAGTGCAACCTGACCGACCGGCTGCGGGCCCGCGACGTCGGCGACCCCGCGCGGCTCTACGCCGATCTCGCCCTCGCCCAGCGCGGCGCCTACAACGCCCACCTGGACCTGGGCCGGTTCGTGGTGGCCAGCGCCAGCCCGGAGCTGTTCTTCGAGTGGGACGGCGCCCGGCTGCGCACCCGGCCGATGAAGGGCACCGCCGCGCGCGGCCGGAACACCGCCGAGGACGCCGTCGCGGCCGCCGGGCTGCGGGCCAGCGCCAAGGAGCAGGCGGAGAACCTCATGATCGTCGACCTGCTGCGCAACGACGTCGCCCGGGTGGCCGAGGTGGGCAGCGTGGCGGTGCCGGAGCTGTTCGCCCTGGAGCGCTACCCCACGGTGTGGCAGCTGACCTCGGAGGTCACCGGGCGCACCCGGGGCGACGTCGGGCTGGTCGACGTGCTGCGGGCGCTGTTCCCCTGCGGCTCGATCACCGGCGCGCCCAAGCGGCGCACCATGCAGTTGATCGCCGAGCTGGAGCCGGGCCCGCGCGGGGTCTACTGCGGCGCGGTCGGCCTGGTCGCTCCCCCGGGGGCGCCGTTCCGCGCCCGGTTCAACGTGGCGATCCGCACCGTGGTGGTCGACCGGAGCACCGGCGCGGCGGTCTACGGCGTCGGCGGCGGCATCACCTGGGGCTCGGAGCCGGAGGCCGAGCGCGCCGAGGTGCGGGCCAAGGCCGCGGTGCTGGCCGAGCCGGCCGGGGAGCACCGGCTGATCGAGACGATGGCCTTCTCCCCCTCCGCCGGCGGCGTCCGGAACCTGGACCGGCACCTGGCCCGGCTGACCGACTCCGCCGCCTTCCTCGGGTTCGCCTGCGATCCGGCCCGGGTGCGGGCCGCGGTGGCCGACGCCGTGGCCGGGCGGACCTCGGGGGCACGCGTCCGGCTGCTGCTGGACCGGTCCGGCGCGGTCACCGTGGAGCTGGCGGACCTGCCGGCGCCGGCGGCCGGGCCGGTGCGGCTGGTGGTCGACCCCGAACCGGTCGACTCCGCGAGCCGTTGGCTGCAGCACAAGACCACCCGCCGCGACGTCTACACCGTGCGGGCCGCGCGGCACCCGGAGGCCGACGACGTGGTGCTGGTCAACGAGCGGGGCGAGGTCACCGAGACCACGGTCGCCTCGCTCGCCGTGCGGATCGGGGGCGCCTGGTTCACCCCGCCGGTCGACTCCGGCTGCCTGCCCGGCGTGGAGCGCGGCCGGCTGCTGGCGCAGGGGCTGCTCCGGGAGCGGGTGCTGCGGGTCGCCGACCTGGCCGGCGCCGAGGAGCTGGCGCTGGTCAGCTCGCTGCGCGGCTGGCGGCCCGCGGTGCTGATCGACCGCGGGGCCTGACGGGGCGATCCCCGCCCGGGTGGTCTTCCAGTTCTGACCGCCGATCACCCGGCGCCGCAGGCGTCGAGATCGGGCTGAGTGCGGTCACCCGGGCCGGGTGACCGCGCTCAGCCCGTGGTGATCATGCCGACGGACGACGCCGTCTCCGGCAGTCGCATCGATCGCACACGGTCCTGTTGAGACCCGCCTTGTCGAGAACCGCCAGACTTCCCGATCGATGTTCGTGACCTGAGCCACAGTCGACACGGCGACCAGCTGCCGATGATCGGGACATGGCAGCTCGGCTCGCAACGGCGCGGACCTCCCGGCAGGCGATCACCCCGGACCTGTCCGCGGACCCCTGGTGGCGATCGGCCGTCGTCTACCAGGTCTACCTGCGTTCCTTCGCCGACAGCAACGGCGACGGCATCGGTGACCTGGCCGGCCTGCGCTCCCGGCTGCCCTACCTGTCCTGGCTGGGCGTCGACGCGCTCTGGATCAACCCGCACTACCCCTCGGGCGGCGCCGACGGCGGCTACGACATCAGCGACTACCGCGCGGTCGACCCGGACTACGGTGACGTCGCCGACCTGGAGGCGCTCGTCGCCGACGCCCGGCAGCTGGGGCTGCGGGTCGTGCTGGACGTCGTCCCCAACCACACCTCCGACCAGCACCCCTGGTTCCAGGCCGCGCTGGCCGATCCCGACTCCCCCGAGGCCGCGCGCTACCACTTCGCGCCGCCGTCGGAGGAGCCGCCGAACAACTGGCAGTCGCTGTTCGGCGGGCCGGCCTGGTCACGCACCCCGGACGGCCGCTGGTACCTGCACCTGTTCGCCCCCGAGCAGCCCGACCTGAACTGGCGCGACCCGGCGGTGGCCGCGGACTTCGAGCAGACCCTGCGGTTCTGGCTGGACCGCGGCGTCAGCGGCTTCCGCGTCGACGTCGCCTACGGCCTGTTCAAGGACGCCGGCCTGCGCGACAACCCCGGCGCCTACTCCCCCACCCTCTTCGGGCACGGCCCCGAGCAGGCGATGACCTGGAACCAGCCCGAGGTGCACGACGTCTGGCGGCGCTGGCGGTCGATCTGCGACGAGTACCCCGAGACGATGCTGGTCGGCGAGGTCTGCCTGGCCGACCTGGAGCAGGTGGCGCTGTACTCCCGCCCCGACGAGATGCACCAGTCGTTCTCCTTCCGGCTGCTGAAGTCCCCCTGGTCGACCGAGGCCTTCGCCGACGGCGTGCGCTCCGCGCTGGACGCCTTCGGCGCCGTCGGCGCCCCGGTGTCCTGGGTGCTGGGCAACCACGACAAGGACCGCCAGGTCACCCGGTTCGGCGGCGGCGCCGTCGGCACCGCCCGGGCCCGGGCCGCGGCGCTGCTCATGCTGGCGCTGCCGGGGTCGGCCTACGTCTACGCCGGTGACGAGCTGGGCCTGCCGCAGGCCGTCGTGCCCGACGAGGCCAAGCAGGACCCGATCTTCCACCGCAGCGGCGGTGCCCGGAGCGGCCGGGACGGCTGCCGGGTGCCGATGCCGTGGAACGAGACCGCCGGCGTGGGGTTCTCCGGCGACGGCTTCCCCGGTGAGGGCGCCGCGGAACCGTGGCTGCCGGTGCCGGCGGACTGGGGACGCTGGGCCGTCTCCCGGCAGGCCCGCGACGGCGGCTCGATGCTCACCCTCTACCGGCGTGCGCTCGCACTGCGCGAGGCGCACCCGGCGCTGGGGTCGGGCGGGGCGACGGTGAGCACCCGCGGTGACGTGCTCACCGTGCGCTGCACCGCGGCGGACGGCTCGGTGGTGCGGTGCGTGGTCAACATGGGCGCCGGCACCACGCTGGTCCGCACGGCGGGCACGGTGCTGCTCGCCTCGACCACCGGCGTCCGCCGCTCGGCCGGCCGGGTCGCGCTGCCCGCCGACAGCGCCGTCTGGCTCGCCGAGGACTGAGCGCACCGACCCTCGCACTGCAGGACGGGCCCGGCCGGGTGAGGCTTGCGGCCGGTTCCGAGCAGAGGAGAAGTGCATGGCGCGGGTCGCGGTCACGGGCAGCAGCGGGAAGCTCGGCAGGGTGGTGGTCGACCACCTGGTCGAGCACGGGTGGGACGTGCTGGCCCTGGACCGGGTGCCGAGCACGCGGGCCGACGTCGAGTCCGCGGTGGTCGACCTGACCGACGCCGGCCAGGCGGTCGAGGCGCTCGGCGGGTTCGACGAGCACGGTCCGGTTGAGGCACTGGTGCACCTGGCCGCCGTCCCGGCCCCGGGGCTGGTGCCCAACGCGGCCACCTTCGCCAACAACATGACCGCGTCGTTCAACGTGTACAGCGCGGCGCTGCGCGCGGGGGTGCGCAACATCGTGTGGGCCTCCAGCGAGACGGTGCTGGGGCTGCCGTTCGACGAGGCGCCGCCGTACCTGCCGGTCGACGAGGAGTACCCGCCGCGGCCGACCACCACCTACTCGCTGGTGAAGACCATGGAGGAGGAGCTGGCCCGGCAGCTGTGCCGGTGGCACCCGGACCTGTCGATGACGGGGCTGCGGTTCAGCAACGTCATGCACCCGGAGGAGTACGCGGGCTTCCCCGCCTTCGACGCCGATCCGCAGCTGCGCCGGTGGAACCTGTGGGGCTACATCGACGCCCGCGACGGCGCCCAGGCGGTGCGCCGCGCGCTGGAGACGCGACTGCCCGGCCCGGAGGTGTTCATCGTCGCCAACGCCGACACGGTGATGTCCCGGCCGACGGCGGAGCTGGCCGCCGAGGTCTTCCCCGACGTCCCGGTGACCCGCGCACTGGGCGAGCACGAGACGCTGCTGTCGATCGAGAAGGCCCGCCGGCTGCTCGGGTTCGCACCCGAGCACTCCTGGCGGGACGAGCCGGTTCGCCGGTGATCACCCGTCTGTTGCTCCTGGGGGCGACCGGCGATCTCGCCGGCCGGTTCCTGCTGCCCGCGCTCGCCGAGCTGACCGCCGCGGGACGGCTGCCCGCGGATTTGCAGCTCGTCGGCGCCGCCGAGCAGGACTGGGACGACGCCCGGTTCGCCGAGCACGTCGCCGACCGGCTGCGCGAGCACGCCGGGGACGTGCCGCCCGCCGTCCGGCAGACACTGGTGGCGGCTGCCCGCTACCGCCGGGTCGACCTGCGCGAACCGGGCACCGTCGCCGCCGCCGTCGGCGCGTTCACCGGCGCCGGGCCGGTCGCCGCCTACCTGGCGCTGCCGCCGTCGCTGTTCCCGTCCGCCGTCGGTGCCCTGGGCGCGGCCGGGCTGCCGCCGGGCAGCCGTATCGCGGTGGAGAAGCCGTTCGGCCGGGACCTGGCCGGCGCGCGGTCGCTGAACGCGCTGCTGGCGGAGGCGACCGGCGGCGTCGAGCAGGCCGCCTTCCGGGTCGACCACTTCCTGGGCATGCCGGCGGTGGCCGGGCTGCTCGAGCTGCGCGGGCCGGGCAGCGACCTGGGCGCGCGGTGGGACGCCGAGCACCTGGCGCAGGTGGACGTGGTCTGGGAGGAGACCCTGGACGTCGGTGGCCGGGCCGGGTTCTACGACCGGACCGGTGCGCTGCGCGACGTGCTGCAGAACCACCTGGTCCAGGTGCTCACCCTGCTGGCGATGGAGCTGCCCGCGACGCCGGCCGAGGAGGACCTGCACCGCGTGCGGCTGGACCTGCTCCGGTCGGTGCGGGTGCCCGACGTGGCAGCCACCCGCCGGGCGCGCTACACCGCCGGCCCCGCCACGCCGGCCTACGTGGACGCGGACGGCGTCGACCCGGCGCGGTGCACCGAGACCTTCGCCGAGCTGGTGTTCGAGGTGGACACGCCCCGCTGGGCCGGCACCCGGTTCGTGCTGCGCACCGGCAAGGCGATGGCGGCCGACCGCAAGCGCGTGGTGCTGCACCTGCGGGGGCCCGCGCCCGCCGAGCACCCGCCCGGCGTCGAGCGGCTCGCCGACGACCGGCTGGGAATCGCCCTGGACGCCGCGCAGCAGGCCGGCGCCGGGGACGCCGAGGGGGTCACGGTGCACGCCCCGGGTGAGCGCACCGCCTACGGCGCCGTGCTCGCCGACGTCCTCTCCGGCGGCACCCGCACCGCGGTGAGCGCCGCGGAGGCGGAGGAGGCCTGGCGGTTCGTCGACCCGGTGCGGCGTGCCTGGTCCGCCGGCGAGCCGCCGCTGCAGGAGTACCCCGCCGGCTCGTCCGGGCCGGGTGCGCGGTGACCCGGCCGCACCGCTGACGGCCGGGACCGGCTGCACCGCTGACGGCCGGAGCCGGCCACCCCGCCGGCGACCACCCGGCGCGTTCACGGTCTCCTCACAGCACGGCCACGGAGCCGCCGACCGGTGGCCTCCTCGCCGCGGCACGGTCGGCGGGCCCCCTCCGCCGCCCGAGCCAGGAGATCCCCCGTGCGCCGTCCGTCCCGCCGTGCCGCCCTGACCCTCACCGCCGCAGGTCTGCTGACCGCGGTCGCCGTCCCCGCACTCGCCGGGCCCACGCCCACTGTGCCGCAGGGCAACGGCAGCCAGCAGGCCCAGCTCGTCGGTCGCGCCGTCCTCCCGTCGGCGACCTTCGGTGAGCAGGTCCCCTCCGGTGCGCTGGCCAGCCCCGCGAACGGCGTCACCCCGCCGTTCGCCGCCCAGCCGATCCAGGGCTTCTCCGGCCTGCTGGCGGACGGCGAGGACTGGCTGGTGCTCGAGGACAACGGATACGGCACCAAGGCCAACAGCGGCGACTTCCTGCTGCGCGTCATCCGGGTGCACATCGACACCACCACCCAGCGCACGACCGTCGTCGACGGCGGCTTCGGCCTCTCCGACCCCGATCACAAGCTGCCGTTCCCGCTGACCCGCAGCGACCGCCGGCTCACCGGTGCCGACTTGGACCCCGAGTCGTTCCAGCGGATGCCCGACGGCACCTTCTGGATCGGCGAGGAGTTCGGACCCAGCCTGGTGCACGTCGACGCGCAGGGCCGGGTGCTCGCAGCACCCGTCCAGCCCGAGGGCGTCCGCTCCCCCGAGGCCTGGGACCTGGCCGGCGCAGCCCCGACGCTGGGGTCGAGCAAGGGGTTCGAGGGCATGGCCCTCGGGGTCGACGGGCACACCCTCTACCCGATGCTCGAGGGCGCGGTCGCCGGTGACGACCCGGCCACCCGCCGCATCTACGCCTTCGACACCCACCGCGGCAGGTACACCGGCCTCGAGGCCAAGGTGCGGTTCGAGGTCCCGGGCAACGCCCTCGGCGACATGGTGGCGCTGGACCAGAACCGCTTCCTCATCCTGGAGCGGGACAACGGCCAGGGCCCGACCGCGCAGCTCAAGGCGGTGTACCTGATCGACACCCGGGACGTCGACCGGGACGGCTACGCCGACAAGCGACTGCTCGCCAACCTGATGGCCATCCCGGACCCGCAGGGCGTGGCCGGCACGGCGGGCGGGTACGCCACGTTCCCGTTCGTCACCATCGAGCAGATCGCCGTGCTGGACGACCACCACGTCATCGTCGGCAACGACAACAACTACCCGGGCTCGGCCGGGCGCACCGCCGGTGTGCCCGATGACAACGAGTACGTCGTCCTCCAGGTGGACGAGGACCTGCAGGTCGACCCGGCCCTGGCCGCGATCAACGCCCGCGGCCGCCGCTGACCGGCTGTTCCCGCTCCGGGCACGACGAGGCCCGCCAGGTCACCGACCTGGCGGGCCTCGTCGTGTGCCGTGCTGGTGCTCAGGCGGCGGCCTGGAGCTCCCGGCGGACCTTCGGCCCGCCCGTCGTCATCTTGTAGAGCTTGGCCACCTGGGCCGGGACGTTGGCCGGGGTGGTCTGGGCCAGCCAGCCGTTGGGCAGCGACAGCCGGATCACCTTGTGCCAGGCCGAACCGACCTGACGCGGCAGCGACGCGGTGTGGTACCGCAGCCCGTAGCGGGCGAACAGGTCGCGGATCTGCGGGGCGATCTCGGCGTACCGGTTGCTCGGCAGGTCGGGGAAGAGGTGGTGCTCGACCTGGTGGGAGAGGTTGCCGGTCATGATGTGCATGGCCTTGCTGCCGGAGATGTTCGCCGAGCCGAGCATCTGGCGCAGGTACCACTCACCGCGGGTCTCGCCGTCGATCGACTTCTTCTCGAAGGTCTCCACGCCCTCCGGGAAGTGGCCGCACATGATCACCGAGTGCGACCAGAGGTTGCGGACCACGTTGGCGGTGAAGTTGGCCGCCAGGGTGGGCAGGAACGACGGCCCGGACAGCGCCGGGTGGACGACGTAGTCCTTGGTCATCTGCTTGCCGATCTTCTTCAGCACCTGCTTGCCGCGGGCGCGGAAGCCGGGGTCGGCCCGCCGCTCCTTGGTGGCCAGGTTCTTGCCCAGCTCCAGGTCGTAGGCGGCGATGCCGTACTCGAAGAAGCAGGCGTTGATGAAGTTCCACACCGGCTGGAGCAGGTACAGCGGGACCCAGCGCTGGTCCTCGTCCACGCGCATGATGCCGTAGCCGAGGTCGTTGTCCTTGCCGATCACGTTCGTGTAGGTGTGGTGCAGCACGTTGTGCGAGTGCTTCCACTGCTCGGACGGGCTGGCCATGTCCCACTCCCACGTCGTGGAGTGGATCTTCGGGTCGCGCATCCAGTCCCACTGGCCGTGCAGGATGTTGTGGCCGATCTCCATGTTCTCCAGGATCTTGGCGACCGAGAGCCCCGCGGTGCCCAGCACCCAGGCCGGCGGGAACTTGGAGAACAGCAGCACGGCCCGGCTGGCCAGCTCCATCTTGCGCTGCACGTCGATGACCCGGCGGATGTAGGCGGCGTCGTCCTCGCCCCGGCTGTCCACGACGCTCTGCCGGATGGCGTCGAGCTCGCGGCCGATGGCCTCGATGTCGGCCTCGGAGAGGTGGGCGATCGGGTTGGCGGGCTTCTTCTGCAGGACGGTCATGTGCAGCTCCTCAGCTGGTGGGACAGCAGTTCTGGATCAGTGGTCGATGTCGCAGGCGTCAGCGGCGGCGCTGACGCAGGTCTGGATCAGGACGCCGTCGCCGGGGGCGGCGGTGGTCAGCTCCCCGTTGCGCAGGTCACGGACGGCGCCCTCGCGCAGCGGCAGCACGCAGCCGTAGCAGATGCCCATCCGGCAGCCGCTGGGCATGAGCAGCCCGGCCTCCTCGGCGGCGTCGAGGATGGGGGTCGCGCCGTCGACCTCGAGCGTGCGCTCGGACTTCGCGAAGGTGACGGTGCCGCCCTCGCCGGTGACCAGCACCCGGGGGCGGAAGCGCTCGGTGTAGAGCCGGTCGGCGATTCCCTGGTCGGCCCAGTGCTCCTCCAGCGCCTCGAGCAGCCCGATCGGCCCGCAGGCCCAGGTCGACCGCTCGGTCAGGTCGGGCACCAGGTCTGCGATCGCCGCGGCGTCCAGGAACCCGGCGTCCTTGGTGTGGTGCTCGACCAGCCGGATCCGGCCGGCCGCCGCCAGCTCGCGCAGCTCGGCACCGAAGATGACGTCCTCGACGGTGGGCGCGGAGTGCACCAGGACGACGTCGCACCCGGCGTCCTCGCCCAGGTTGCGCAGGATGCCCATGACCGGCGTGATGCCCGAGCCCGCCGTCACGAACAGCGCCTTCGCCGGCCGCGCCTCGGGGAGGACGAACTCACCGGTCGCCTGGTCCAGCTGCACGATGGTGCCCGGCTGGGCGCGGTGCACCAGGTGGTTGCTGACCTTGCCGTCGGGGATCGCCTTCACGGTGATGGTGAAGCAGCCGTCGGCGCGGCCGAGCACCGAGGTGATCGAGTACGCGCGCCACAGCCGCACGCCGTCGATGTCGATGCCGATGCGGACGTACTGGCCGGGGGTGTGCGGCAGCCAGTCGCGGCCGGGGCGGATCACGATGCTGGCGGCGTCCGGGGTCTCCCGGTGGACGGCCTCGATCCGGCCGCGCAGCGCCGCACCGGAGCGCAGCGGGTCGACCAGGTCCAGGTAATCGCTGGGCAGCAGCGGCGTGGTCACGAACTCGGCCAGCTTCAGCGCGCGGTCACGCAGTGTGGTGAGCAGCGGCCGCGCGGTGACCGGGCGCGGAACGGTGGCGGTCATGTTCTGAGTCTTTCCCAGCCTGGCGATCAATCACCTGTGCCCCGGACGTGAATCGGGCGGTATCTTCTGTTCTCTGCGAACAAAGGATGACGATGGCCGAGCAGCTGCCCCCCAGCATCCCCGCTCCCACGGCGCCGCCGATCGGCGAGACGATCACCTTCCCGCCGGCGGTGGTCGCGGCCATGCTGGGCGAGCTGCCGTCGGTCGCCGAGCGCACCGTGGCCAGCATCGTGGTCGAGGTGCCCAGCTACGCCGGGGCGTTCGCCGGGGAGATGGGCCAGGCGATCCAGCGCGCGGTCCAGGTCGCCCTCGGCGGGTTCCTGGAGCTGACCACCGACGGCGGGAGCGTCGACCCCAGCCGGCCGATCGCGCCCGCGCTCGCCGGGGCCTACGCCCTGGGCCGGGGTGAGGCGCGCAGCGGCCGGTCGATGGACGCGTTGCTGTCCGCCTACCGGGTGGGTGCCCGGGTCTCCTGGCGGCACATGAGCGAGACGGCGGTGGCCGCCGGGCTCACCGTCGGCTCGCTGGCCCGCTTCGCCGAGCTCGTCTTCGCCTACATCGACCAGCTGTCGGCGGCCAGCGTGGCCGGCCACGCCGACGAGCTGGCCACCAGCGGGCGGGTGCGCCAGCACCACCTCGAGCGGCTCGGTGCGGTGCTCCTGGCCGGCCGCCCGCTGCACGACCTGACTGCCGCCGCCGAGCGGGCCGACTGGCCACCGCCGCGGACGCTCACCGCCGTCGTGCTGCCCGAGCCCCGGGCCCGCGGCGCGCTGGCCCTGCTCGACAGCCGCACCCTGCAGGTGACCGAGGAGGCGACCGGCCCGGGCGGTGACGAGGAGCGCGCCGTCCTGCTGGTGCCCGACGCCGGGGCCGGGGCGCGACCGGGCCTGCTCCGCCTGCTGGAGGGACACGGCGCCGCCGTCGGCCCGGCCCGGCCCTGGCATGACGTCGCGGCCTCCCACCGCCGGGTGCTGCGCGCGTTGCGGCTGGGGCCGCCGCCGCGCGGGACCGCCCCACTGGACACCGAGGCGCGCCTGGTCGAGCTGGTGCTGCGCGCGGACGAGGACGCGCTCGCCGACCTCCGCGCCGCCGTCCTCGCCCCGCTGGACCAGGTGACCCCGGCGACCCGGGAGAAGCTGGTGACGACGCTGCGCTCCTGGCTGCTGCACCACGGACGCCGGGAGCGGATTGCCGCCCAGCTGTTCGTGCACCCGCAGACCGTCCGCTACCGGATGGGGCAGCTGCGCCAGCTGTTCGGCGACCGGCTGGACGACCCGACGACGGTGCTGCAGCTGACCCTGGCGCTCGGCTGCGCCCCGGAGGAGCCCGACAGCTGACAGGCTGGGCCGGTGCCCCGCTGGCCCGCCGCACCGCCCCCCGACGACCTCGGCGCCGTGGTGCACTGCCCGGTGCTGCTGGCCCGCTCCCCCGGCATCGCCGCCGGCCTGCGCTGCGTCTTCGCCCACCCCGGCGGCCTGCACCTGCCGGTCGTGGTCCGCGCGGAGGGGGTGCAGGCCGAGGCCGCCGGACGGCGGACCTTCCCCCACCCGGACGCCGAGTACCAGCCGTGGTCCGGCCTGCTGGTGACCGTGACCGTGGACGACGTCGCCGACCGGGTCGTGACGCTGCTCTGACGTCGCTCCCCCGAGTCCGACGTCGCTCCCCCGAGCCGCGGGTCAGACGGCTCGGCCGAGGCGGGCCAGCACCCGGGTCGCCCGGTCCGCGCCCGGTGGGGGCTCGACGGCGGGGGCGCAGATGCCGTCCATGTGCAGCGCCTCGCCGAAGCTGTCCGCGCCCTGGTCGATCCGGTCCAGCTCCGCCCCGGTCAGCGTGGCGTCCAGCCCGGTGGCGCGGGCCAGGTCCCAGCGGTGCACGACCATGTCCCACACGTAGAACTGCTCGAACGTCGCGCCGACGGTGGTCGGCCCGAAGAAGCCGTCGTACCCCCGGTCCACCACGTCGTCGTCGGCGACCAGCTCCGCGATCCGCCGGGCGTGGGCGGCCCAGGCTCCGGCCGGGTCAGCGGCGGCGTCCGGGGCCGGTCCGACGTCCAGGCCGTGGCCGGCGAACAGCTCGCGCTGGGTGTCGATCAGGTGCGCGACGACGTCCCGCGCCGTCCACCCGGCGCACGGCGAGGGGTTGCTCCACGCCCCCGCCGGGACGGCACGGAGCAGGGCGGCCAGGGGCACGGAGGCGGCCTGGTGGGCCCTCGCGGTCGGGTTCGGCGCGGTCGGGTCGGGCGTGGTCTGGTCTCGGGCGGTGGTCTCCATGGCCGCAGCGTGGCCGGATGCGGCAGGCTGCGTCTTGATGAAAGCCGACAGCGGCCCGACGCGGCTGGACCTGGTCGAGCGGGCGCATCTCCAGGAACCCGGCGACTCCTCGCACGCCATGTACCGGTACGAACCGGACCCGGCCGTGCGGGGGTTGCTGCGCCGGTTCTGGATCCCGGTCTGGTCGGTGCCGCCGGGCCGGGAGGCGGTGCAGCGGGTGCTGCAGTACCCGGTGTCGCTGCTGGTCGTCGCCGACGGGTACGCCCGCTTCTACGGGGTCCGGACCGGGCTGTCGACCACCACGCTCGCCGGCGACGGCTGGGCGGTCGGCGTGATGTGCACGCCCGCCGCCGGGGCGCTGCTCACCGGCGGGTCGATGGCGGAGTTCACCGACCGGCACGTCGACCTGCCCGACGTCCTCGGGCCGGCGGGTGCCGAGCTGGTCGACCGGGTGCGGACGGCGATGGCCGGTGACCCGCACGCGCCGGCGGCGCACGTGACGGCGATGGCTGCCTTCGCCGACACGGTGCGCCCCCACCTGCCGGTCGACGCCGAGGGCGAGCTGGTCAACCGGGTGGTCGCCTTCGTCGAGGAGCACGCCGACGTGCTGCGGGTGGCCCAGGTACGCGCCGAGTTCGGGCTCTCCGAGCGGGCCCTGCAGCGGCTGGTGCACCGCCGGCTCGGGTTGACCCCGAAGTGGCTGATCCAGCGCCGTCGCCTGCAGGAGGCCGCCGAGCGGCTGCGCACCGGCGGGACGACGCTGGCCGAGACCGCCGCGGTGCTCGGCTACGCCGACCAGGCCCACTTCGTGCGCGACTTCTCCCGGGTCACCGGCACCACCCCCGGCCGGTTCGCCGCCGGGCACCGGGCCTGAGGGCCCCACCGCGCCGGTGTTCGAGCGCCGGGTTCGCGCGCCGCGCTCCGGCTCCCCACCAACGCCTCCCCGGTGCGCCAGGATGCTGCTGACCGGCACGCGGTCCCGCGCAGGACGACCCGGGAGGGGGCAGCGGTGCGACGTCTGGCCTCGTGCGCGGTGCTGGGCGCGCTGCTCGCGTCCGCCGGCTGCGGCAGCGCCGAGAGCCCACTGGGTCCCGACGGCGACGGTGGATCGGCCACCGGCATCGGCGCGGAGGTCGGGCAGCTGGTGTCCTTCGGCGGCGAAGTGCTGCAGAACTCGGGCGACACCGCGCTGACGATCCGGTCCGTGCAGCTGGTCCGCTACCGCGGCCCCGGTGCCGCCGACGACATGGTCGACGTGGTCGAGGAGGGGCTCTACCCGCTGGTCGACGGCTCGGCACTCGCGGCCGGCTACTGGCCGGAGGAGCCCGGCTGGCCCGAAGCGGGCCTGCTGCCGGCGGCGGGGCACGTGCTCGAGCCGGGCGACGAGATCAGCGCGTTCTTCGTGCTGCAGGGACTGGCCCCGGGGGCCTACGGCTGGCGCGGCGTGGCCGTCGAGTACGAGGTCGCCGGGCGCAGCCATCGCGAGGTCCGGGACAGCGGCTTCGTGATCTGCGTGCCGCGGGACCGCCCCTGCCCGCTGCGCGAGACGCTCGAAGCGGACTGACCCGGCTCAGCCGCGCAGCGCCCGGGCGACCTTCCGGACGCCGAGGACCGCACCGGCGGCACCGGCGACCCACGGCCCGGCCACGACCACCGGGTCGAGCAGCTGGTGCCGCTTGTCCGACCGGCCCGTGCGGGAGCGCACCCCGTCGTGGGTGAGCTCGGTGCGCACCCCGGTCGCCGGCACGTCGGGTCGGGTGGAGGCGAAGGAGCGCAGGTGGCTCTCCCACGCGTCGACCCGGTCGCCGGCCACCAGCAGCAGCCAGTGCGCCAGGCGCCCCTCGCTGAACCGCTCGTAGGCCAGCCGCCGGATCGCCCCTGAGAGTCCGTGCAGGGGCTGTGCGGTGCCGAAGACGGGGGTGACGAAGGCGTGCTCGATCGAGCGCTCCCGCCCCTCGGCGCCCGGCTGGCGGTCCGGGAAGTCCCAGTGGGCACCGGTGTCGGCGGGGTACTGGAGCTTCGGCGACGACGGCCGGTCGGCGGGGTCGAGGTCCACGCCCCAGCCGGGGATCCGGGCCCGCAGCTCCTCCCGGCTCGGCGGCGGGGTGCGCTTGTCGCGGACGTACGCACTGGGGATGCCGCCGCTGGGGACGTCGGCGGGCTCGGCGTTGCGTTCGGTCATCGTGGTCGCTCCCTCAGTTCCCGTTCGGGACGATCAGCGGCTTGATGCAGCCGTCGAGCTTGGCCGAGAAGACGTGGTAGGCCTCGGCGATGTCCTCCAGCGGGAACCGGTGGGTGACCATCTGCCGCGGGGTCAGGTGGCCGTTGCGCACGTGCTCGAACATCCGGGGCCACTGGCGCTTCACCGGCGTCTGGTTCATCCGCAGGGTGAGGCCCTTGTTCATCGCGTCGCCGAACTTCACCGCGTTGGGGATCGGGCCGTAGGCGCCCACCACCGAGATGGTGCCGCCCTTGCGCGCGGAGTCGATCGCCCAGTTCAGGGCCGTCGCCGAGCCGCCCTGCAGCTTGAGCTTGGGCCCGGCGAGCTGCTGGGCGAGGTTCCCGTCGGCCTCTGCGCCCACCGCGTCGATGACCACGTCGGCGCCGAGGAAGTCGGTCTGCTTCTTCAGCTCGACCACGACGTCGTCGTACCGGTCGTAGTCCAGCGTCTCGGCGTAGGCCATCTCCTGCGCCTTGGCCAGCCGCTCGGCGAGGTGGTCGACGACGATCACCCGGCCGGCGCCCATCAGCCAGGACGACTGCGCGGCGACCAGACCCACCGGTCCGGCGCCCAGGACGACGACGGTGTCACCCTCGACGATCTCGCCCAGCTGGGCGCCGAAGTAGCCGGTGGCCGCGGCGTCGGTGAGCAGCACGGCGTCCTCGTCGTGCATCCACTCCGGGATCCGCACCGGCCCCACGTCGGCGAAGGGCACCCGCACGTACTCGGCCTGCCCGCCGTCGTACCCGCCGGTGGTGTGCGAGTAGCCGTAGATGCCGCCGACGGCGGTCGCGTTCGGGTTCACGTTGTGGCAGTTGGAGTACAGGCCGCGGGCGCAGTACCAGCAGGAGCCGCAGAAGATGTTGAACGGCACCATCACCCGGTCCCCGACCGCGAGGCTCTCGACCGAGGGGCCGACCTGCTCGACCACGCCGATGAACTCGTGGCCGAAGGTGTGCCCGACCCGGGTGTCCGGCATCAGGCCGTGGTAGAGGTGCAGGTCCGAGCCGCAGATCGCCGCCAGCGTCACCCGGACGATCGCGTCGTTGGGGTGCTCGATGCGCGGCATCTCCTTCTCCTCGACCCGCAGCTCGTACGGCCCTCGGTAGGTCATCGCCCGCATCGGTCCTCCTGGGTTCCTGCGCCGTCCGGGGCGGGCCCGACCGGCCCGCCTCCCGGTCCGGGTGCGTGGCCTGGGAACTGTCCACTCCGCGGGCCCGTCAACCCTCCGGGCGCGCGTCGGTCGCCGGTACCCGAGTTGGCACGGCCGCACCGGGGACGACAGACTGCTCGGAGTCCGTGCCGGGCCGGCCACCGTCGGTCACCGGCCCGGGCGGCGTCGGCTCCGGGTCGGCGTCCGGTGTGTCCGTCACGGGGGAGGACGGAGGACTCCCATGCTGCTCTGCACCAGCTCCGTGGCGCTGACCGCCCACCGCGACGAGTTCGTCACCGAGCCCGCGCCGGCCGGCTGAGCCGGCGCCCCGAGGAGACGCCTGTGGACATCCCCGCGATGCGGACCAGCTTCGCCAAGGCCGCCGCGCACGGCGACGAGGTGCCGTTGTGGTTCTACTCCCACCTGTTCCTGACCCACCCCGAGACCCGGGAGATGTTCCCGGTCTCGATGGCGCACCAGCGCGACCGGCTGTTCGCCGCGCTGGGCGAGGTGGTGGCGCGGGTCGACGACCTGGACTCGCTGGTGCCGATCCTGCAGCAGCTGGGCCGTGACCACCGCAAGTTCGGCGCCGTCGCCGCGCACTACCCGGCCGTGGGCGCCAGCCTGCTGGCCACGCTGGAGCACTTCGACGACGAGTGGGACGACGCTCTGGCCGCCGACTGGACCGCGGCCTACCAGCTGATCGCCCAGGTGATGCTGGAGGCCGCCGACGAGGCCGACGACCAGCCGCCGTGGTGGGAGGCCGAGGTGGTGGCCCACGAGCGCCGCACCCTCGACGTCGCCGTGCTCACCCTGGCCCCGCGCCAGAGGTTGGACCACCTCCCCGGACAGGCGGTCTCGGTGGAGTTCGACCTGCGCCCCCGGCTGTGGCGCTGGTACTCCCCCGCCAACGCCCCGCGCCCGGACGGCCACCTGGAGCTGCACGCCAAGGCCCGGGACGGCGGCCCGGTGAGCACCGCGCTGGTGCGCCTGGTCCGCGTCGGCGACGTGGTCCGGCTCGGCCCGCCGGTCGGGCAGCTCACCCTGGACACCGACTCCGACCGGGACCTCCTGCTGGTGGCCGGGGGCACCGGGCTGGCACCGCTCAAGGCGATCGTCGACCAGGTGGCCCGCTCCGGACCGGCCCGGCGGGTCGACCTGTTCATCGGGGCCCGCACCGAGGAAGATCTCTACGACCGCGCGGACCTCCACCGGCTGGCGCAGGAGAACTCCTGGCTGACGGTGACCGAGTCCGTCTCGCACGACAAGACCTCGACCGTGGAGCAGGGCGACGTCGGCGACGTCGTCCTGCGGCACGGGCCGTGGACCGCACGGGACGCCTACGTGGCGGGCAACCCCGCCATGGTCGAGGACACCGTGACCCGGCTGCACGCCGCGGGCCTGGCGATGAGCCGGATCCGCACCGAGGTCTTCGCCGCCAGCCGACCCAGCCCGACCCTCGACGGGAAGGTGACCGAATGACCACCAGCGAGCAGGCTCCCGGGCCCTCCACCGGCGGCCCCCGCCCTGACCGGCACCAGCGCCCCGACCACCGGCTCACCCCGGACGACGTGCGCAGCGCGCGGTTCTCGCACGGCTCCCTGCTGCACCCGGGCTACACCGAGGCGGAGGTCGACGGCTTCGTCGACCTGGTCGCCGAGGAGGTGGCCCGGCTCAGCGGTGAGAACGACCAGCTGCGTGCCCAGCTGGCCCACCTGGAGGCGCAGCTGACCGAGGCCTCGGTCCGCCCCTCCCCCAGCGACCAGGCGGTCGGCATCCTGGCGACCGCGCAGCAGACCGCCGACGCCTACGTGGCCGAGGCGGAGGAGTTCAGCCGGCAGATGACCGCCGAGGCGCGCGCGCAGTACGACGAGCACCTCGGTCAGGCGCGGGAGAAGGCCGGAGCGATCATCCAGGCCGCCCAGGAGGCCGCCACCCGGGTCGTCGGCGAGGCTCCCCGCCCGTCCGCCGACCAGCCGGAGACCGAGCAGCTGCAGGAGCAGATCGCCTACCTGCGGGCCTTCGGCCAGGCGACCCGCACCCAGCTGCGGGCCTACCTGGAGGCGCTGCTGAGCGACGTGGAGAAGGAGTGGGGCGCCGCCCACCCCGAGGGGCTCCCGCCGGTGCCCCGGCCGGGCGCGGCGTCGCGGGGCGGGGATCCGGTGGCGGCCCAGCCGGCGACCTTCGTGGCCAACGCGGCCGGTGCGGCACCGGGCGACCGGGACAACTGACGCCCTGCCACCGGGGCGACCTGCCACCGAGGCGACCTGCCACCGAGGCGACCTGCCACCGAGGCGACCTGCCACCGAGGCGACCTGCCACCGGGGCGACCTGCCACCGAGGCGACCTGCCACCGGGGGGGGGGGGGGGGGGGGGGGGGGGGGGGGGGGGGGGGGGGGGGGGGGGGGGGGGGGGGGGGGGGGGGGGGGGGGGGGGGGGGGGGGGGGGGGGGGGGGGGGGGGG
>NZ_JBJHAQ010000049.1:0-22620 GCF_054051115.1 Modestobacter sp. SYSU DS0904
CCCCCCCCCCCCCCCCCCCCCCCCCCCCCCCCCCCCCCCCCCCCCCCCCCCCCCCCCCCCCCCCCCCCCCCCCCCCCCCCCCCCCCCCCCCCCCCCCCCCCCCCCCCCCCCCGGGCAGCCGCTGCTGGACTCAGGCGCGCGGCGTCAGGACGCGACGGTCCCGCCGAGCTTCGTGGTGATGGTGGTGAAGAGGGTGTTCAGCTGACCGCCGAGGGCGGTGACCGCGACGATGATCACCACGGCGATCAGGCCGACCATCAGGCCGTACTCGACGGCGGTCGCGCCCCGCTCCTCCTTCTTCAGCCGGTCAGAGGCGGTCACGGCCAGGGCGAACAGGGTGCTGTAGAGCTGGGTCACGGGGTGCTCCTCGGGTCGGGGCCGACGTGGTCCGGGTCGGCTGACCCGTCCGTGCGGCGGCCTGCTCACCATCGGGCCGCAGGACCGGACCAGAGGGGCTCGGCCCCCCGTCCGAGCCATGAGTTCCACCGTCCGAGAACGAAGAGTGCCGGATTGATTACTCACAGTTGTGAGCTGTGTAACAGCCGAGTGTCGGTCACGGGTCGGCGAGCAGCACCGTCAGCAACGCGCCCACCAGCATCGCCGGCCCGAACGGCAGCGCACCGGAACGTCCCACCCGGCGCGTGGTCACCAGCGCCAGGGCGATGAGCGCCTGGAGGGCGAACCCGGCCAGGGCCCCGTACAGCAGGGCTCCCCAACCGACCCATCCCAGGTACAGGCCGAGCAGCCCGGCCAGCTTGACGTCGCCCATGCCCAGACCACCGGGTGAGGCCAGCGCCAGCACCAGATACGCCAGGAACAGGACCGCGGCGCCGCCCAGCGCTCGCAGCAGCGCGGTGCCCTCCCCGCCCGCCAGGGCCGCGGCGGCCAGCAGCCCGATCCCTGCGACCAGAGCGGGCAGGAGCACCCGGTCGGGCAGCACCTGGTGCCGTAGGTCCACCATCACCAGCAACACGCCCACCATCGCCAGCAGCAGGTACGCCGGCAGCTCCGGTCGCGGGCCCATGCGCACGGCGACCAGGACGCAGAGCGCCGCCGTGCCGAACTCCACGACCGGGGGCCGCACCGCCCGACCGCCCGCAGCGAGGAGCGGGTACGGACCTGCGCCGGCCGGCCACGGCCAGCAGCCCGCCAGCCGGTTGGCCGCGTTCCCCGCCAGGCCGCCGGCCAGGCAGGCCAGGCCGGCCGCGGTCACGGCCGCCGTGGACACCGGACACCGGACCTGGGCACGGCGGCCACCGTGGCACATCGCCGTCCCGCTGTCCGGCCCCTGATCGGTGGGGTCACCCTCTCCTCACCCCGGCCCCGGGTCGCCGGTCACCGCGATCAGCTGGGCGCGGGTGACCTGCCGAGCAGCCGCTCGATGATCCGCCGGTCCCCCGGCCAGGCGTCCAGCAGGACGTCGCGGGGGACCCGGCGGGCGGCGTAGCGCAACGCCAGGGCGACCACGACGACGTCGTCGAGCGGGCCGATCACCGGCAGGAACTCCGGGATCAGGTCGACCGGGGAGAGCACCCACAACCCGGCGACGACGAGCGCCACCCGGGCCCGGCGGGGCACCTCGGGGTGCCGGCGCAGCGCACGGACGGTGGTGACGCAGGCGGGCAGGAAGCGCGCGAGCTCCCGGGCGGTGCCCGGCGGCAGCCGACGCGCGAGGACCACGAGCGTCGCCCAGCTCAGCAGCACGACGGCCAGGCCGGTGCCCAGCGCCGTCCACCACCCGTCCACGGCCCCCATCGTGGCCTCCCCGGTCGCCCGGCGACAGCACCGGCACACATGACGCTCTCGTGGAGATCGACGTCCCGGCGTTCGGCTGCCGTCGGCGTGGCAACTCCCCCGGTGACCCGAACCCGAGATCGGAAGGCTCTCCGGCACCATGCGCCATCTCCTCGCAGGGGCCTGCGCGACCCTCCTCCTCGCCGGCTGCGGCTCACCTGCCGCCGAGGACCCGCAGGCCGAGCCCTCGACCGGCGCCAGCAGCCCGACGGGCACCACGAGCCCGACCGGGACGACGAGCCCGACCGGCACGACGAGCCCGGCCACCACCGGTGCCCCGCTGCCCGGGGAGGACCCGGCCGATCCGGCTCTGGAGCCCGTCGCGGTCCCGGACACCAGTGACTCCGCGGCGGACGGCGACGGCCCGCCGGTGGCCCTGGTCGACGTGCGGCTCGGTGCCCACGAGGCCTTCGACCGGATCGTCTTCGAGCTGGCCGGCGACGGGCTGGCCGGCTGGGAGGTCGGGTACACCGACGCCCCCCGGTCGCAGGGGTCGGGCCAGCAGATCGAGGTCCCGGGCGAGGCCGCGCTGGGGATCACCCTGACCAACGTCGCGCTGCCCGGTGACGCACCGGCCGGGGTCCAACCGTGGGACGGGCCGGAGCGGCTGCGCATCCCCGGCACGGGCATCCTGGACACGCTGGTCCGGGACACCGTCCTGGGCGGGCGGGCCACCTTCTTCGCCGGACTGGACGAGCGGCGGCCGTTCGCGGTCGGCCTCCTGGCCGAGCCGCAGCGGATCGTGGTGGACGTCGTCGCGGAGCGCCGATCGGGCACCGTGCCGCTGAGCCAGCGGTGCGAGAGCCCGGCCGGCTTCGCGGTGAGCTACCCCGAGGACTGGGCGGTCAACTCCGGGGAGACGGTGCCGCCGTGCACCCGCTTCGCTCCCGACCCGTTCACGGTGCCCCCGGGAACGGATGCCCGCGTGGGCGCGATCACCGCGTCGGTCGAGCCGGTGGGCGTGGACCGGATCGCCGCCCCCGACCCGGAGCGCGACCTGCAGCGCAGCGAGACGACCGTCGACGGTCGCCCCGCGGTGCGGGTGGAGCGCGAGAGCCGCGGGCGCGGCCTCTGGCCGGAGGGCACCCGCTCGACGAGCTACGTGATCGGCCTGCCCCCCGGCGACGACGGGCCGCGCACGCTGGTGGTCGACACCGTCGGACTGCCGCAGTTCGACTACGCCCGCAACGTCGGCGTGCTGGACCGGATGGCCGAGACCCTGGAGATCACCGCGGGCCGCTGACGTCGCGGGCCACCCGAAGGGGTGAGTCGCCCGGCCGGCCGCTCAACCGCGCGACCGCAACGCCCGATGCCCCAGGTGTGCCCGACCGCCCGGCCGGGGCACCTCTTGGACGGGGTCGGCCGGCGGTCGGGCACTCACCTCTCGCGCTGCCGCGGGCGCGCGAACGGCCGACGACGGGGCCCGTGGGCACCGTGGGGCACGCGGGATCGGTCGCTCACGACACGACGCCCGACGCGCACGGAACCGGTGGACGATCGCCCTACCGTCCGTCCATGCGCGAGAACCGCCCTTCCCCGGCTGCCTCCTCGACCGCCCGCCTGCACCAGCTGCGGCTGATCGCCGCGGCCCGGGTCAGCGCCTGCGGCCCGGCCACCCACCAGCAGGTCACCGACATCGTGCGGGTCACCGTGGACGACGAGGTGGACACCACCACGTTCCGGGCGATCGTCGCCGACGTCGCCCCCGACCTGGACTGAGCCCGGCGGGGGCGGCGAGAGGCGACGGACGAGTCGGCCTGTACGCCGGGTTCTGTCCCCGGGGGCCTCGCGGCACCCCGTTGGGCGGTCATCCATCTGGGCCTGCCGTTGCCGGCAGGCTCGAGCGGTCCACCCGCAGGCTCGGGCGGGCAGCCCTCGATCGCCTGCGCAGGACGGCGGCGGGCCGCCGTCCCTCTCGACCTTGCTCCGGGTGGGGTTTACCGAGCCACACCGGTCACCCGGTGTGCGGTGGTCTCTTACACCGCCGTTTCACCCTTACCAGCGGCAAGCCGCTGGCGGTCTGTTCTCTGTGGCACTGTCCCGCGGGTCACCCCGGGTCGCTGTTAACGACCACCCTGCCCTGTGGAGCCCGGACGTTCCTCGGCGGCGGGGTCTCCCCCACCGACGCGACCGCCCAGCCGACTCGTCCGTCGTGCCGACCAGCTTACCCGCGGTTCAGCCCCAGTAGAGCCGGAAGCCGACCCTGCGCTCGCCGTCCTCGGTGAGCGTCGACATGTCGACCTGCCGGCGGGCCTGCTCCTCGACCGGGTCGTCGGAGAGCGCCGCCAGGTAGCGGCGGTGCTCGGTGAGCGAGGCGACGGCGGGCTCGACCCCGGCGGTGACGTCGACGACGTGCGGCGGCGGGTACCCGACCGCGTGCACCGCGACGTACTGCACGCCCGACCACGGCGTCTCGGGGAGATCGGCGAAGATCCACTCGTTGGCGGCGTCGGCGACCGCGTCGAGCACCGAGCGGGTCAACGCCCGGTGGTCGGCGGAGTTCAGCGCGCCCGGCGTCACCTCCGGCGGGGTCCAGGTGTCCCCGCCGTGCATGGTCACCACCAGGTCCGGCCGGTGCCGGCGGATCGCCGCGGCGAGGTCCCGGCGCAGCTGCAGGTCGGCCACCAGCACGCCGTCGGCGTGGTCGAGGAACTCCACCTCGGCGACCCCGACCACCGCCGCGGACCGCCGCTCCTCCTCCTCGCGCAGCGGCCCGGCCTCCGCGGGCGCGAGCCCGGCGATGCCCGCCTCGCCACGGGTGGCCAGCAGGTAGTGGACCTCCTTGCCCGCGGCGGTCCAGACCGCCACCGCGGCGGCGGGGCCGTACTCGATGTCGTCGGGGTGGGCGGCGACGACGAGCGCGCGCTGCCAGTCGTCGGGGAAGGGGGCGGCCATGCCGGTGAGTCTGCCCCCGGTCGGTGCTGCGTGGGTCGGTGCTGTGTGGGTCGGTGCTGCGTGGGTCAGCGCTGGGCAGCGGGCTCGGGACGCTCGGCCGGCCGCGGCCCGGCACTCGGCGCGGCGGCCCGGACCAGCAGCAGCACCAGCACGCCGCCGATCAGCCCGGCCGCACCGCAGGCGAGGAAGACGTCCCGCAGCCCGGCGGCGTACGCCGTCCCCAGCAGGTCGGCGAGGTCGGCCCGGGCGCCCGCCGGGGCGCTGCCGACCAGCTCGCCGGCCTGCCCGGCGCTGAGCGCGGAGGCGGTGCCGGCCGGGTCGGGGACGCCGGCCGCGCGCAGCTGCGCGGTCGCCCGCGCCGCGAAGACGCTGCCCAGCAGCGCGACGCCGAGCGCGAACCCCAGCTGTCGTGAGGTGTTGACCGCCCCGGAGGCCATCCCGCTGCGCTCCCGCGGTACGGCGGCCAGCGCGGCCGAGGCCAGCGTCGGGTTGGCCATGCCCACCCCAGCCCCCAGGACGGCGAGCCCGGCGACCAGCACCCGCCAGGTCGAGTCGCCGTCGACCATCGCCATCAGCAGCGACCCGGCACCGACGAGCAGCAGGCCGCCACCGAGGACCCAGCGCGGCGGCCGGGTCTGCAGGTGGCGGCCGGCCCCGGCAGCCACCCCGAAGCTGAGTGCGGAGAGCGGGATGAACACGAACCCCGCCTGCAGCGGGGACAGGCCGCCGATCGACTGCAGCCACAGCGAGGTGAACACGAGCGCGGCGAACGCGGCGCCGTTGAGCACCATCGCGCCGATCATGATGCCGGTGAAGGACCGCGACCGGAACAGCCGGACGTCGAGCATCGGGGCCGGACGGCGCAGCTCCAGCACCACCCAGGCGGCCACCACGAGCAGGCCGGCCACGATCGGCCCCCAGGAGGCCGGCTCGCCCCAGCCCTCGGCCGCCGCCCGGACCAGCCCGAAGACGACACCGGCGGCGCCCAGGGTGAACAGCGCGATGCCCGGGACGTCCGGGCGGGGGGCGCCGGGCTGGCGGGCCTCCCGCACGGCGGTGAGGGTCAGCCACACCGCGAGCACGCAGACCGGCAGGTTGACGTAGAAGATCCACCGCCACGACAGCTCGGTCAGCGCACCACCGAGGATCGGGCCGAGCGCCGCGGAGGCACCGACCACCGCACCCCAGATGCCGAACGCGGTGCCGCGGTCGCCGCCCTCGTAGCTGGTGTTGATCAGCGCGATCGTGGTGGCGAACATGATCGCGCCGCCGATGCCCTGCACGCCGCGGGCGACGAGCAGCAGGCCGGCGTCCGGCGCCAGTCCGCAGGCCAGCGAGGCGACCGCGAAGACCACCAGCCCGATCAGGTACAGGCGCCGGCGGCCGAAGACGTCCGCGAGGGAGCCGGCGCCCAGCACGAGCGCGGCCAGCGCGAGGGCGTAGACGTCGACGACCCACTGCAGCTGGCTGAAGGAGGTGTCCAGATCGGTCGCCATCGCGGGGAGGGCGACGTTCACGATCGTGACGTCGACCAGGAGCATGAAGGTGCCGGTGCAGATCGCCACCAGCGGGAGCCACTTGCGCATGGCGCCCACTCTGCGGGACCCCTTCCCGTTGTGCCCCATCGACCCCGGTCGACCTGGCGTCCCCCGCGGCCGCTGACGCCCGGGTTGGGCTCAGCGCCCCCGGGCCACCCGCAACGCCACCTGCAGCATCGGCACCTGGAACGGGATCCGGGCCACCGCGACCGCCAGCTTCGCCGGCCGGCGGCGGAACACGCGCAGCGTCTGCGCGTGCGCCGGCAGGACGCCGATCAGCACCGCCACCGCCGCCCACCCGCCGGCCCGCCGCGTGACCGGCGCCGCAAGCAGCGCCGCGGTGGCCAGCTCGGCCACCCCGCTGCCGATCACCCACGGCCGGGCCGGGCCCAGCTCGGGCGGGATCATCCAGTCGTAGACCTGCGGCCGCACCAGGTGGACCACCCCGGATCCGGTCATCCCGGCCGCCATCGCCACCGCACGTGTCCGCTCCCGCATGGGGCGACAGTAGGCTCGCCGCTCGTGTCCGCCGTCGATCTCCTCATCGCCGCCGGGGTCGCCCTCCTCGCCGGTGGCGTCAACTCCATCGCCGGCGGCGGATCGCTGATCCTCTTCCCGGTCCTGGTCGCGCTCGGCCTGGGCACCGTCGCGGCCAACGTCACCAACTCGATCGCCCAGTGGCCCGGCTACATCGGCGGGGTGCTCGGTTTCCGCGACCAGTACAGCGGCCAGCGGGCCCGGATCATCCGGTTCTCGGTGGTCGCGGTGCTGGGCGGCACGGCCGGGTCGGTGCTGCTGCTGACCACGCCGTCCGAGGCCTTCGACACCGTCGTGCCGTTGCTGGTGCTGCTCGCCAGCATCCTGCTGGCCTTCCAGACGATGATCACCAAGCGGCTCAAGCGGCAGGGGGACGGCATCGCCGGCGCCGACCCGGCCTGGCTGTACGTGACGCTGTTCCTGGCCACCCTCTACGGCGGCTACTTCGGCGGCGCGCTGGGCGTGATCCTGGTCGGCGTCCTCGGCCTGGGACTGGGTCGGCTCAAGCTGGCCAACGCGATGAAGAGCGCGATCGCGCTGGTCACCGCGTCGGTGACCGTCGTCGTCTTCGGCATCTGGGGCCCGGTGGAGTGGGCCTACGTCGCCGTCTGCGCGCCGGCCGCCCTGCTCGGCGGGTTCCTCGGCGCGAAGGTGGCGACCCGCATCCCGACCACGCCGCTGCGGGTGCTCATCGTGGTCTTCGGGGTCAGCGTGTCGATCTACCTGTTCCTGCGGGGCTGAGCCTGGCCCCCGTGCAGGGTCCCGCCGCGAGCTCGCGAGCCGTGGGGGGCACGGGGGTCCTTGTTCATTCCCCGCCGCGGCCGGGCTCGCCGATGGCGACCATCGCCTCGACCGCGCGGCGGGCCCGGGCGGCGACGTCGGGGTCGACGTCGACGGCACCCTCCCCGGTGCGCAGCGTGGCCAGCAGCTTGGCCGGCGTGATCATCTTCATGTAGCGGCAGGACGCCCGCTCGTTCATCGGGATGAACTCGGTGCCACTGTTCACCGCCCGCAGCTGGTGCAGGATCCCCAGCTCGGTGGCGACCAGCACCTGCGGCGCCCGAGTGGCGACGGCGGCCTCTACCATGCCGCCGGTGGACAGCACGCGGGTGCGGTCGGCGGGCAGGTCGCCGTTGCTCACCAGGTCCAGCACGGAGGTCGTGCAGCCGCACTCGGGGTGCACCAGCACCTCGGCAGCGGGGTGGGCGGCGATCTGCGCACGGACGTCGCTCGGGCTGATCCCGGCGTGCACGTGGCACTCCCCCGCCCAGATGCGGATGTTGTCCCGCCCGGTGACCCGCTTGACGTGCGCGCCGAGGAACTGGTCGGGGCAGAAGAGGATCTCGGTCTCGGCCGGGATCGACCGGACGACGTCGGCGGCGTTGGAGCTGGTGCAGCAGATGTCGGTCTCGGCCTTCACCGCCGCGGTGGTGTTCACGTAACTGACGACGACGGCGCCCGGGTGCTCGGCCTTCCACTCGCGCAGTTGCGCGGCGGTGATCGAGTCGGCCAGCGAGCAGCCGGCCGCGTGGTCGGGCAGCAGCACGGTCTTCTCGGGCGAGAGGATCTTCGCGGTCTCGGCCATGAAGTGCACGCCGCAGAAGACGATCTCCCGGGCATCGGTCTCCGCCGCGACCCGGGACAGGTACAGCGAGTCGCCGGTGAAGTGGGCGACGTCCTGGATCTCGGGCACCTGGTAGTTGTGCGCCAGCACCACGGCACCGCGCTCGTCGGCCAGCCGGCGGACCTCGGCGGCCCACGCCTCGTACTCGGCGGGGCTCATGGTGCGGTCGCCGGTCAGGGCCGGACGGCCGGGGGTGGTGGTACGGCCAGGGGTGGTCAGGGTCACGCGGACTCCAGTGTCGTGCGGGCTCTCGCTACCGGACTGTGCAACGGAACGGTCGTGCCCGGGCTTCCCGGATCAGCTCAGGTGGCTGGTGTCGTTGACCAGCCGCACCGACGCCCGGCCGTCGGAGGACCAGGTGACCGTGGACAGCGACGCCGCCTCCAGGAACACCCGGTGCACGATCTCGTCACCCACCCCGAGCCCGGCGGCGAGCAGCAGCTTGATCGGGGTGACGTGGCTGACCAGCAGCACCGTCTTCCCGGCGTGCCGCTCCAGGATGCGGGCGCGGGCGCGGGCCACCCGGGCGGAGACGTCGGCGACCGACTCCCCACCGGGCGGGCGGACGTCGGTGGTGCCCGACCAGCGCCGGAAGGCCAGCGGGCTCGTGGCCCGCGCCTCGTCGGCGGTCAGCCCCTCCCAGGCACCGAAGTCGAGCTCGCGCAGGTCGGTGTCGACCTCCACCGGCACGCCGAGCACCGCGGCGGCGGCCTCGGCGGTCTGCCGGGTGCGCTGCAGCGGCGAGCTGACGATGACGTCGATGCCCCGGCCGGCCAGGTGCCGGGCCGCGGCCTCGGCGTCGGCCCGGCCGAGCTGGGACAACGGCAGGTCGCTGCTGCCGCTGTAACGACGCTCCGGGGTGTGCTCGGTGCGCCCGTGCCGCAGCAGGTGGGTCACGGTGACGACGACCGGTGCGGGCTCCGCGGCCGGCTGCACGTCGTCCTCCACCACCACCGGCTCGGTGGCCAGGTCGCGGCGCACCGGCTTGCCGTCCATCGCGCTGTTGGCCAGGGCGTCGGCGGCGCCGTTCTGCGCGCGGGGCACCCAGGTGTAGCGGACCGAGCCCAGCTGGCGGGCGATGTCCCGGGCCTGGACGGCGAGCTTCTGCATGTCCGGGTGCTTGATCTTCCAGCGCCCCGACATCTGCTCGACGACCAGCTTGGAGTCCATCCGGACCTCCACGCTCGCCGTCGGGTCGAGGTCGAGGACGGCCTGCAGCCCGGCGACCAGGCCGCCGTACTCGGCCACGTTGTTGGTGGCGCGCCCGACCGACTCGGCCCGCTCGGCGAGCAGCCGCCCGGTCTCCGCGTCGCGGACCAGCGCGCCGTAGCCGGCCGGCCCCGGGTTGCCCCGCGACCCGCCGTCCGCCTCGATGATGAGCCGCCTGCTCACAGCCCGGACTCGGCGGTGCGGACCAGCACGCGGCCGCAGTTCTCGCAGCGGATGACGGAGTGCGGGTCGGCCTTGCGGTACCCGGCGAGCTCGGCACCGTAGAACTCGATCCGGCAGCCCTGGCAGCGACGGGCCTTGAGCTCCGCGGCTCCGGTGCCGCCGGTCTGCCCGGCAACCCGGTCGTAGAGCTTGAGCAGGTCGGCCGGGACGGTCGCGGCGATCTCCGCGCGCTTGGCGGTGTGCTGCTGCTCGCCCTCGGTGATGGCGGCCAGCGCGGCGTCCCGCTGCTGCTCGGCGCGCTCCTGGTCGGCCCGGGCGGTGGCCTCGGCGGTCTGCGCGGTGGCCAGCGCGCTGTCGGCGGCCTCGCGGCGCTCCATCAGCTCGAGCACCTGGTCCTCCAGGTCGCCCTGCCGGCGTTGCAGCGACTCCAGCTCGTGCTGCAGGCCGGTGATCTCCTTGGGCGTGGCACCCCCGGAGTCGATCCGCTGCTGGTCGCGGTCGGCCCGCTGGCGGACGGTGTCGACGTCGCCCTCCAACCGCTTCTGCTCGCGGTCGAGGTCACGGACCTGCGTCTCGGCGCGGACGGCGTCGTCGGCCGCGGCCCGCTGCGCCTCCCGCGCGGCCTCGACGGCGGCGAGCTCGGGAAGGGTCCGCCGGCGGTGGGCCAGTTGCGCGAGGGCGACGTCCTCCGCGGCGAGGGCCAGCAGCTTCTGCTGGTCGAAGTGGTCAGCCTGCACGTCGCCAACCTACCCGCGCCGCCCCGACGGCCGGGACGGCGCGGGGTCACCGGTGCGGGGCGGTCAGCCGCCCGACGGGGCGCTGGGCACCTGCCAGGTCCACGGGTCGGTGCGCAGATCGGAGACCGCGACCTGCACCCGGCCACCCAGGTCGCGGTTCAGCAGGTCGCCCGCCGTCGGCAGCCACGGCCACTCCGAGGCGTAGTGCGCGACGTCGATCAACGCCGGGCCGGGGGTCTCCAGGGCCTCGGACACGGCGTGGTGCTTCAGGTCGCTGGTCAGGAAGACGTCCGCACCGGCGGCGGTCGCCGCGCCGAGCAGCGACCCGCCGCTCCCGCCGCACACCGCGACGGTGCGCACCGCCCGGTCGGGGTCGCCCGCGATCCGGACACCCCCCGGGGTGGCCGGCAGCGTGCGGGCCACCCGCTCGGCGAACTCGCGCAGCGTCGTCGGCTCGGCGAGCTCGCCGACCCGGCCGAGCCCCGCCCGCGAGGGCGTCGCCGAGTTCTCGAAGAAGGCGTAGCCCGGGTCCTCGTAGGGGTGCCACTCCTGGAGCGCACGGAGGACAGCGGCCCGCCGGTCCCGCGGGACCACCATCTCCAGGCGCGCCTCGGCGACCCGCTCGAGCCGGCCCTCGGAACCGATCGCCGGGTGCGCGTCGCCGCCGGGGATGAAGGAGCCGGTGCCGGTGGTCTGCCAGACGCAGCGGGTGTAGTCGCCGATCACCCCGGCGCCGGCCGCGGACAGCGCGTCGGCCAGCCGGTCGGCGCCGGCCACCGGGACGAAGGCGACCAGGGTGTCGGACCGGGGCGCCCCCACCGGGTCCAGCGGGAGCGTCCCGGTCAGCCCCAGCACCGCGGCCAGGGCGTCGTTGACCCCGTGGTCGGCGGCCCGGTCGGCGTTGGTGTGCGCGGCGAACAGGCCGATGCCGGCGCGGACGAGCCGGTGCACCAGCCGGCCCTTGGGGTCGTCGGCCGGGACGCCGTGCACCGGCGTGAGCAGCAGCGGGTGGTGGGTGACGACCAGGTCGGCGCCGGTGGCGATCGCCTCGTCGACCACGGCCGCGGTCGGGTCGACGGCGAACAGCACCGAGCGGACGGTCTCCGCGGGATCACCGCAGACCAGGCCGACGGCGTCCCAGTTCTCGGCCAGCGCCGGGTCGTAGCGGGCCTCGAGCGCCCCGACCACCTCGGCCAGCGGCGCGCCGGGCAGGGGCAGCTGCCGGACCGTCGTCGTCTCGTCGTCCCCCACCGGCAGCACCACGGTCTCGGACTGTAGGTCAGCGGTCGCGCGCCGGCCTGTTGTGTACGACGCATCGAGGGCGCGAGGGCCCTCCGGGGCGGTGGTCATCACCTGGTGTTCGTGCGCCGGGCCCGGTCCGGATGCACCGGGAGCGGGCCGGGCCGCGCGTGAGCCGCGCTCATCGGCGGAGCAGGACGGGGCCGGCCCCGATCGGCGTGCGGAACAGGACGTAGGGGTACCGGCGCAGGTCGTTACCGCCGCTGTAACGGGACTGGCGGTGCAGCTGGTTGGCGGTGACGTACAGGTGCCCGTCGGTGGCCACCGACAGGGTGTCCGGCCAGAGCAGCCGCGGGTCGTGCACCACGGTCTCCATCGCACCGTCGGGCCGGCGGCGCAGGATCGCGTTCTGCTCACCGGCGGTGGCGTAGAGGTTGCCCGCGTCGTCGGTCTCCAGGCCGTCGCCGGCGCACCCCTTGTCGCCCTCGTCCACGACGGTGGCGGCCACCGCGGCGTCGTCCTGCCCGCGATCGACCAGCGCGTCGGTGGCGACGCTGTACCAGTGCCGCGAGGCGAGCGGGCAGTACCAGAGCCGGGCGCCGTCGGCGGAGATGGCGATGCCGTCGGCGCCCATGGCCACCGGCTGCGGCTCCGCGGCCGGCTCGGGCTGCTCCAGGAACGGCCGGCCCTCGACCATCAGCAGCAGCTCCGGCGGGGTGACCGCCTTGGTCGAGGGGTGGTCGCGCAGCCGCCGCCAGGCCTCCCCGGTGGCCAGGTCGACCACGATGATCGCGTTCTCGCCGGAGTCGGCCGAGTCGGTGATGTAGGCGGTGCCCGCCTCGCCGCGGCGCAGGTCGAAGCGGACGTCGTTGAGGTAGGTGGTCTCCAGCGCCACCTCGCGCGGGAGGACGATCGTCTGCACCACGGTGTCGGTGGCGAGGTCGACGCAGACCAGCTTGGGCCCGCCGACCCGGGTGGGCTGGAACAGCGGCGAGCCGGTGTCCAGCACCCACAGCCGGTCGGCGGGGTCGACGACGATGCTCTGCACGCTGACGAATGCCTCGCGGTCGTCGTCGCCGCGGGGGTCGTTCCACGCCTGGTCGGGGAAGGGCACGACCTGCCCGTCGCGGATCTCGGCCACCGTGGCCGGCACCTCGTCGCCCCACTTCGGGAAGTTCACGAACACCCGGCCGGTGTGCGACACCGAGACCCCGGTCGGCATCGGCCCGTCGGTGAACTCGTGCACCACCTCGAGCTCGCCGAGCGGGCGATCGGCCGGCAGGTCCCCGACGGTGCTGGTCTCGGTCATGTACCTGTTGTGCCCCGCCCACCGCCGGCTGCAACGTCAGGTGACCGGCTGCACCATCGCGACCCGGAGCCCGTGCCGGTCCAGCCCGAGCCCTGTGTCGGCCCCGTCGCAGGGGCCCGCCGCGAGCTCGCGAGCGGTGGGGGGCGACGGGGTCCTTCGTGGGACGTCGGCGGCGGCCTCGACCGCGGGGAGCTGCTCGAGGTCGGCCGGCCCGGCGAACCGCACCGGGTGTCCCCCTGTCGACATGTCGCCACGGTGGCACATCGACGGGGGCCGATCTGATCGTCAGGTCAGCAGCGGGGCGGCGTCCTCGTCGGCGGTGAAGGCGGCCCACAGCGCGGCGTAGGGGCCACCGGCGGCCAGCAGCTCGGCGTGCGGGCCGACCTCGACGATCCGCCCGCCGTCGAGCACCGCGACCCGGTCGGCGCGAGCCGCCGTCGTCAGCCGGTGCGCCACGACCAGCGTCGTCCGCCGGCGAGCCACGGCGTCGGCCGCCCGGGTGACCGCCGCCTCGGTGGCCAGGTCCAGCGAGGCGGTCGCCTCGTCGAACAGCAGGATGTCGGGGTGGACCAGCTCCGCCCGCGCCAGCGCGAGCAGCTGGCGCTGCCCGGCCGACAGCGACCGGCCGCGCTCCCCCACCCGGGTGCGGTAGCCCTGCGGCAGCGCGGCGACCACCTCGTGCGCACCGACCGCGCGGGCCGCGGCCTCCACCTCCGCGTCGGTGGCCTCCGGTCGCCCGTAGGCGATCGCGTCACGCACCGTGCCGGCGAACAGGTACGCCTCCTGCGGCACGACGCCCAGCCGCGCGCGGTACTGCAGCAGGTCCAGCGAGCGCAGGTCGGCACCGTCCACGCACACCGCGCCGGACGTCGGGTCGTAGAACCGCGCGACCAGCTTGACCACCGTCGACTTCCCCGCCCCGGTCTCCCCGACCAGCGCGACGGTCTCCCCCGGCGCCACGGTCAGCGAGACCCCGCGCAGCGCGGGGGCGGGCGCCCCGCGGTAGGCGAAGGTGACGTCGGCCAGCCGCACCTCCCCGCGCAGCCGGCCGACCGGGCGCGGGTCGGCCGCCGCCGGGGTGGACGTCGGGGTGCGCAGCAGGTCGCGCAGCCGCCGCAGCCCGACCGAGGCCTGCTGGTAGCTGTCGAACACCTGCGAGAGCGACTGCACCGGGGAGAAGAACGTGTTCACGTACAGGATGAAGGCGATCAGCACGCCGGGGGTGATGCTGCCCGCCGTCAGCCGGGCCGCGCCCACCGCGAGCACCGCGGCCGCGGCCACCTCGGAGAGGAACTCGACGAACGGGAAGTAGGTGGCGATGTAGCGCTGCGCCCGCAACCGGACGTCGCGGTACTCCCGCGCCCGCTCCCGGAACACCGCCGTCGAACGCTCCTCGCGGGCGAACACCTGGGTGACCCGCAGCCCCGCGACGTCCTCCTGCAGCCGGGCGTTGACCGCGCTGACCCGCTCGCGGGCCTCGGTGTACGCGGGCACCGAGCGGGACCGGAACCACACCGTGGCGACCACCAGCACCGGCAGCGACGCCACCAGCACCAGCGCCAGCTCGACGTCGAACCAGAACAGCGCGACGAGCACCCCGACCAGGGTGAGGGCGCTGATCACCGCGGTGGTCAGGCCGTTCTGCAGGAACGCCGACAGCGCGTCGACGTCGGTGGTCATCCGGGTCATGATCCGGCCGCCGAGCTCGCGCTCGTAGTAGTCCAGCCCGAGCCGCTGCAGCTGGGCGAAGGTCTTCACCCGCAGCGTGTAGAGCAGCCGCTCACCGGTGCGGCCGGTCAGCCAGGCGGCGCCGCGGGCCGCGACGACGTCGGCCAGCACGATGACCAGCGCGATGCCGGCGATGCCGAGCAGCAGCGACAGCGACCCGGCGGTGATCCCGTCGTCGACGCCCTCCCGCACCAGGGCCGGGACGGCGAGCTGGGCGGCGGTGTCCATCGCGACCAGCACCAGCGCGCCGGCGAGCGCCCAGCGGAAGGGCCGCAGCAGGCCGCGGAGGGTGAAGTCCGGATCGGCCGCCCGGGCCCGCTCGGGCGGGACCTCGGGCTCGTCGCTGCTCGGCGGCAGCCGGCGCACCAGCTCCTTGAGCGCGGGGGTCGGCGCCGCGGCCGCCATCGCCGAACCCCGCCCGCCGATCGAGCCGGCCGCGCCGCGCAGCGGACCGTCGTCCTCGGCGGTCGGCGGCGCCTCGGGCCAGGCCGCCGGGGTGACCCCGGTCGCCGGCGGCGCCGAGGGCACCGGGAGGTCCTCGGCCGCCCCGGACAGCAGCGCGCGGAACAGCGGCGAGCTCTCCTCCAGCTCCGCCACCGTGCCGACGTCGACCACCCGGCCCGCGTCGAGCACGGCGACCCGGTCGGCCAGCGCCAGCGTGGAGCGGCGGTGCGCCACCAGCAGCGTCGTCCGGCCCTGCACCGCCGTCCGCAGGGCCGCGTGGATCCGCGCCTCCACCGCTGCGTCGACCGCCGAGGTGGCGTCGTCGAGCACCAGCACCCGCGGATCGGGCAGCAGCGCCCGGGCCAGCGCGACCCGCTGCCGCTGCCCACCGGACAGGGTGAGCCCCTGCTCGCCGACGACGGTCTCGTAGCCGTGCGGCAGCGCCGCGATGAAGCCGTCGGCCTGGGCGGCCCGGGCGGCGGCGCGCACCTCCTCGTCGGTCGCGTCCGGCCGGCCGAACGCGATGTTGGCCCGCACCGTGTCGGAGAACAGGAAGCTGTCCTCGAAGACGACGCCCAGCGCCGCCCGCAGCGCGCCGGTGTCCAGCTCCCGGACGTCGACCCCACCCACCCGGACCGCACCCGCGGTGGCGTCGTAGAAGCGCGGCAGCAGGCTGACCACGCTCGACTTCCCCGACCCGGAGCTGCCGACCAGGGCGAGGGTCTCCCCCGGCTCGATCCGCAGCGACACCCCGGCGAGCACCGGCCGGTCGGCGTCGTGGCCGAAGGTGACGTCGTCCAGCTCGACGGTCAGCGGGCCCGCCGGCAGCGGCGCCGACCCGCTGACCATCGTCGGGTGGGCGTCGATGACCTCCAGCACCCGCTCGACCCCGGCCCGGGCCTGCTGGCCGATGGTCAGCACCGCCGCCAGCTGCCGCACCGGGGAGACCAGCACGGCCAGGTAGGTGACGAAGGCCAGGAAGGTGCCCAGGGTGATCGACCCACGCAGCGCCAGCCAGCCGCCCAGCGCCAGCACCCCGACCTGCCCGAGCGCCGGCACCGCCTGCAGCAGCGGGTTGTAGCGCGCGGTGAAGCGCACCACCCGCATCCGCGCGCCGAACAGCGTCCGCGCACCGTCGTCGACCCGGTCCAGCTCGCGGTCCTCCTGGCCGAACCCCTTGACCACCCGGACGCCGGAGACGGCGGCCTCCACGTCGCCGGCCAGCACCCCGGCCTGCTGCTGGGCCGCCCAGTTGGCCGGGAACAGGTCGCGCCGCGAGCGCAGCGCCAGCCACCACAACGCCGGCCCGACGGCGAGCGCGACCACGGTGAGCAGCGGGGAGAGCCAGGCCATCACGCCGAGGGAGACGACGAACAACAGCGCGTTGCCGGTGAGGTTGGGCAGGAACGCCAGCAGCCCCTGGACCAGGGTGATGTCGCTGATCGAGCGGCTCACCGCCTGCCCGGTCTGCAACCGGTCCTGCCCCGGGCCGTCGAGCCGGGCCAGCGCGGTGTGCACGTCGTTGCGCAGGTCCACCTGCACGTCCAGCGAGAGCCGGCCGGCGAGGTAGCGGCGGACGAACCCGGCGGCGAAGCGGAGCACCCCGGCCAGCACCAGCGCGACGACGAACGGGGTGACGTCCACGCCGCCCCCGCCGTCGGCGCCGGCGACCACCCGGTCGACGACCTCCCGGGTCAGCAGCGGCACCAGCGCGGCGATCACCGAGCCGGCCAGCGCCGCGGCGAAGGCGCCGAACAGGTCGCGGCGGTGGCGCAGGCAGTAGCCGGTCAGCCGGCGCAGCCAGCCGCCGCGCGGGATCTGCCCCCCGCTGGTGCCGGTGGATCGCGTCACTGGGCGGATCCGGGGCGCGGCACGGCGTCCAGTGTGCGACGCCGTGCCGTGGCGCGCCGCGCACGGGTGGCAGGGTTGGGTCGTGGCGGACAGGGGCTTGCGGGCGCCGGCGTGGCTCGAGGAGCTGGTGCACACCAACCACCCCTCGGTGCCGTGGCGCGACGTCGTCCGCTTCGGGCTCGTCGTGCCCGCCCCGCTCGCCGTCGCGCTGGCCGTCGGGGGGACGTCCGGGAGCGCCCTGGGCGCCGGCGCCTTCGGCACCATGGGGGCGCTGGCGGCCACCCTCGCCCCACAGCAGGGGCCGCTGCGGATCCGGCTGCGCCGGGTCGCCGCGGCGTCCCTGCTCGGCGGGCTCGGCCTGGTGGTGGGGCAGGCGCTCACCGGCGGCGGCTGGGTGCCGGTGCTGCTGCTCGCCGCGGTCTCGGCGTTCGCGGCGCTGATCAGCGCGGTCAGTGCGCCGCTGTCGCTGGGCGCGCTGCAGCTGCTCATCTACACCGCCATCTCGTCCGGCCTGAGCACGCCGCTGCCGGCCGCCGCGGAGGTCGGCTGGTTCCTGGCCGGCGCCACCGTGGCCACCCTGGCCGTGCTGCTGCAGGCGCGCACCGAGCCGGTCGACCCCGACCGGTCCGCCGTGGGCACGGTCTTCACCCGGGTGGCCGAGCTGCTGGAGTCGGTCGGCACCGAGCGGTCCGAGGAGGCCCGCCGAGACCTGACCCTGGCGCTCAACACCGGCTACGACCGGGTGATCCACGCCCGCAGCCGCTCGGCCGGGCGCAGCGCGGAGCTCGGTGAGCTGGCCGGCGTGCTCAACTCGGCCGCGCCGCTGGTCGAGGCGGCGGTCGCCAGCGCCCGCACCGGGGTCACCGCCGACTCCCGGGACATCGGCGCGGCCCACGCCCTGGCCACCGCGATCACCGACCGCCGTCCCCTGGCCGGGGAGCGGCCGCCGCCGGTGGAGGACGGGCCGGCCCAGCGGCGCGCGGTCCGGCACGGCATCCGGCTGGTGTGGAACGTGGTGGGCGACCCGGAGGAGCGCGCCTCGGCCGCCGTCCCCCGCCCGCAGGTCGACCGCCGGGCCCGCGCCCGCGACCTGGTCGACCGCACGGTCGGCAACGCCGACTCCCGCGCGTTCGTCGTCCGGCTCACCCTCTGCATGACCGTCGCCGAGATCGCCCGTCAGACCCTGCCGGTCGAGCGCCCCTACTGGGTGCTGCTGACCGTGGCGATCGTGCTCAAGCCCGACTACGGCTCGGTGTTCACCCGGGCCGTGCACCGCGGCGCCGGCACCCTGCTGGGCGTCCTGATCGGCTCGCTGCTGCTGACCTTCGTGTCCCGGGACGCCTGGATCCTGCTGCCGATGGCCCTTTCCGCGGCGGCGCTGCCCTGGGCGCGCAGCGGCAGCTTCGGCCTGTTCTCGGTCTTCCAGACCCCGCTGATCATCCTGCTGCTGGACCTGGCCACGCCGATGGGCGCCGGGCTGGTCGGCGCCCGGCTGGTCGACACCCTCATCGGCTGCGGGATCGTGCTGGTCTTCGGCTACCTGCTGTGGCCGCAGACCTGGCGGGCACCGCTGGACGACGCGCTCCGCACCGCGATCCTGGCGCTGGAGCGGTTCGTCGACGCGGCGTTCACCGGCAGCCCGGAGGCCACCCGCCGCGCCCGCCGGGCCAGCTACCGGGCGCTGGCCGAGCTGCAGACCCAGCTGCAACGGCGGCTGGCCGAGCCGCCGCCGGTCAGCACCCGGGCGGCCGCCTGGTACCCGGTGATCGTGCAGCTGGAGCGGACCTCCGACGCCGTCACCGAGGCGGTGATCGAGCTGCGCGCCGGCGAGCCGGTGCCCGAGCCCGCGCAGGTCGCCGTGCTGTGCAAGGCGATCCGGGAGCTCGAGCAGGACCTCCGCGCGCACCGCCTCCCCGACGACGCCGAGGTGCACGCCGAGGGCGTGCTGGCGCCCGTCGCACGCGAGGTCGACGCCGCCCGCCGGCTGGTGCGGGAGACCACGCCGGGCCGGTGGACCGGGGTCCGCGGCGCCGACGACTGAGCCGGGTCAGCGCGGCGCGGGGATCGCCGTCCGGGCCAGCAGCGCCTCGGCCGCGGCGGCCGGCAGCGGGCGGTGCAGCAGGAAGCCCTGCGCGTGGTCGCAGCCCTCGGCCCGCAGCCGGTCCAGCTGCGCGGGCTCCTCCACGCCCTCGGCGACCACGACCAGCCCGAAGGTGTGCGCCGCGCGGATCATCAGCGCGACCAGCTCGGCGGAACCGGGGTCGGTCGAGGCGACGAAGCTGCGGTCGATCTTGAGGGTGTCCACCGGCATGTGCCGCAGCTGCCCGATGGAGGTGTAGCCGGTGCCGAAGTCGTCGATGGCGATCGCGGTGCCCATCGCCCGCAGCGCCACCAGGTGGTCGATGGCCACCGGGTCGTCGACCAGCACGGTCTCGGTCACCTCGAGCCCCAGCAGGCGCGCCGGCAGGCCCGATGCGGCCAGCGCGTCGGCGACGTCGGTGACGACCTGCCGGTCGGCCAGGTGCCGGCCGGAGACGTTCACCGCCACCGTCGGCTCCGGGTGCCCCGGGGGCAGCGGCACGCTGCGCCGCCACGCGGCCAGCTGGCGGGTCGCCTCGTGCAGCACCCAGCGGTCCAGGTCGCAGATCAGCCGGGACCCCTCGGCGGCCGGGACGAAGACGTCCGGGGCCACCATGCCGACCCCGGGCCGGTCCCAGCGCAGCAGCGCCTCGAAGCCGGTGAGCTGCCCGGTCCGGACGTCGACCACCGGCTGGTAGTGCAGCTGCATCTCCCCGGCGTCCAGGCCCGCGGCCACCGCGGCCTCCAGCTCGGCCCGCTCGGCGAGCTGCCCACGCAGCGTCTCGTCGAACACCTCGGCCCGCCCGCGCCCGTGGCGCTTGGCGCGGTAGGTGGCCGCATCGGCCTCGGCGAAGAGCACGTCGGCATCGGTGACGGCGTCCCGGCTGACCGCGACGCCGACGCTGGCGCCGACCCGCAGCTGGTGGCCGTCGGTGGTGATCGGCTCGCCCACCACCGCGATCAGCCGTTCGGCGAGCTCCAGCAGGTCGCGTTCGGTCTCCACCGGCTCGACCAGGACGACGAACTCGTCGCCACCGAGCCGGCAGACGACGTCCCCCGAGCGCACTGCCGCCTCCAGCCGGCCCGCGACGGCGCGCAGGACCTCGTCACCGCAGGCGTGCCCGTGGGTGTCGTTGACCGCCTTGAAGCCGTCGAGGTCGACGAACAGCAGCCCCGTCATCGCCCCGGAGCGGCGGGCGCGGGACAGCGCCGACGCGGTCAGCTGCATCGCCTGGGCGCGGTTGGGCAGCTCGGTGAGCGGGTCGTGCGCGGCGCGGTGGGCCAGCGCAGACTGCAGCTCCTCGCGCTGCCGCACCGAGCTGACGATCTGGCGGACCGAGGCGTGCACCACCTCGCCCAGCGGGCCGGGGAGCGGCTCGGCGAGCACCGCGTTGTCCAGGTCGCCCCGGGCGACGGCGCGAGCCTGTTCCTGCACGCGCCGCAGGCTGGCCACCGCGGACGCCAGCGCCGTGGAGACGGTGCGCACCTCCCGCGGGCCGGCGACCTCCACCTCCACCAGGGCGCCGTCGCTGACGTGCCCGGCCTGCCCGGCGAGCACCCGCAGCGAGCGGGCCACCGCCCGGCCGACGACCACCACGCTGAGCAGCGAGAAGAGCACCACGAACAGGCCGCCCACCAGCGTGCGGTTGCGCCGGTCCACGGCCTGGTCCCGGTCCGCTGCGGCGGAGGCCCGGGCGGCGTCGGCCGCGGTGTGCACCAGCCCGCTGAGCAGGCCGTCGCGTTGGCTGCTCTGGCTCAGCAGGGTGACCATCCGGGCGAGGTCGACCGCGGGCGGCCGCCCGCCCGCGGGAGCGGGGCCGAGGAGGCGGTCCAGCGTCGCCGTCACCTCCGCGCGCCGCACCTCCTGCCAGGCCGCCTGCAGAGCGGGCTGGGACAGGCCCGCCATCTGCTCGAGCGCGTCGTGGTAGGCCAGCCAGCCGGTCTCCCAGGCCAGCTGCGAGCCGATCAACGTGCCGCTCTCACCGAAGACGGCGCCCAGGTACAGCGGGGTCTGCCGGCTGGCGGTGGTGGCCAGCTGGGCCACCACCTGGACGTCGTGGATGGCCTGGTGGGTGCGGGCCGGCAGGCCCTCCGTGCTGGCCGCGGCGGCAACCGAGCGCTGGGCCTGCACCAGGTCGTTGGAGATCGCGAGGTAGCCCAGGTAGATGCCCTCGACGGAGACGGTGAACGCGTCGGCCCGCTGGCGCAGCGTGGTCAGATGGGCGCGCACCCGCACCGCCGCCCCGGAGCCGTAGCGACCCCGCGCGGTCTCCGCGAGGGCCTGGTCGGTCGTCTCCCGGGCCGTGCGCAGGGTCTCCAGCGCCATGGCGCGCTGCTGGGCCAGCAGAGCGGCGGACAGGCCGAGTTCGGTGGCGGTGCCGGGCCGGTCGATGACGGCCAGCGCCAGGGTCGGCAGGATCTCCTGCTCCACGCTGCTGCGCGCGGTGTCCAGGTGCGCGAGCGCGCCGACCGCCGCCTCTGCGCGGGCGGCGCTGGCCGCCTCGCTGATGCTCTTCCGGGTCGTCGCCGCGGTCAGGACGGCGACCCCGACCAGCGGGACCGCGACCAGTGCCGTCAGGTGCACCCACAGCGGGACGCCGCGGCCCGGACCCCACCGCGGGCGTCGCGTCGTCCACCGTCTGCGCTGCACGACAGTGCCATCGGCTGTGTCGGGCGTCGCGTTGAGCCGGGCCACCCCACGGGGTGACGAACCGGTCCCGGGAAGCTGGTGGGCGCGGCAGGGATCGAACCTGCGACCGCTCGCTTGTAAGGCGAGAGCTCTCCCGCTGAGCTACGCGCCCGTGCGGCCAGGGTAGGTGCCCACCCCGGCCGCCGGGATCAGGTGAGCCGGGCGACCGCGTCCTTCCAGCCCGCCTGCGCCCGCGGGTCACCGGGCTGGTTGACCTCGGTGAAGGCGACCGCGCCGTCGGCGTCGACCAGGAAGGTGCCGCGCAGCGCCATGCCGGCCCGCTCGTTGAACACCCCGTAGGCCTGCGCGGTCGCGCCGTGCGGCCAGAAGTCCGACAGCAGCGGGAACGGCAGAGCTTCCTTCTCCCGGAAGGCCTTGAGGCTGAACACCGGGTCGGTGGAGATCGCCACGACCTGCACCCCGGCTCCGGTGTAGGTGGCCAGGTCGTCGCGCAGGCCGCAGAGCTCGCCGGTGCAGATGCCGGAGAAGGCGAACGGGTAGAAGACCACCAGCACCGGGGCGCCGCGCAGCCCGGTCAGCGAGACCGGCTGCTTGTCCTGGTCGGGCAGGCTGAACTCGGGCGCGACGTCACCGACGGAGAGGCTCATGCCGTCGATCGTGCCCCACCGGGTGACGCGCTGGAACGGCCCCCTCGCAGGGTCCCGCCGTCGGCCCCGTCCAGAGGCTCGTCCCGAGCTCGGTGACGTGCTGGAACGGCCCCCTCGCAGGGTCCCGCCGTCGGCCCCGTCCAGAGGCTCGTCCCG
>NZ_JBJHAQ010000050.1:0-21234 GCF_054051115.1 Modestobacter sp. SYSU DS0904
GCCGCCCCCCCCCCCCCGCCCCCCCCCCCCCCCCCCCCCCCCCCCCCCCCCCCCCCCCCCCCCCCCCCCCCCCCCCCCCCCCCCCCCCCCCCCCCCCCCCCCCCCCCCCCCCCCCCACCTCCCCGTCCGCACCGAGCACCGCGCCCTCCGCCGGCCGGTGCGCGCTCAACCGGCCGTCGGGCATCAGGTGCTGCACCGCGGTGCCGCGCGCCAGGACGGCCACGTCGGCGATGAGCCGCCGGTGGCAGCGCCACCACACGCTCTCGCTGCACATCACCGCGACGACCCGCTCCCCGGCGGCGCCGAGCACCTCGTCCAGCGCGGCGGTGAACTCCGTCGTCCGGGTGTGGGCGGCGTACGCGGCGAACTGCGCCACCGTCCACCAGTCGTCGACCACCGGCTCCCCCGGGGGCAGCCGCCGCCGGCCGCCGAGCCGCGGCTCCCAGCGGTAGGCCACGCCCAGCTCCGGCAGCCAGGCCTCCAGCGCCTCCCGCCGGACGTCGGGGTTCACCCGGCTGCCGGGGAAGCGGCGGACGTCGACCAGCTCGGCGATCCCGGCGGTCCGCAGCCGGTCGCCCAGGCGCGCGCGGTCCTCGGGGCCGTGGCCCACGGTGAGCAGCGGCACGCCGGTCAGCCGCGCAGGTTGAGCTGGTCGTGCCGCAGCGCGAAGGCGTCGATCTCCTCCGTCGTCGGCGTCCGGCCGTCGGCGTGCAGGTCCAGCAGGCCGGTGAAGTAGTCCTCCCGCGGGATGCCCGGGGTGAACAGGATGAGGAACCGGGCGCCGACGTCCGGGCCCGCCGACCGGAACGCGTGCACCCCCGAGCGGGGCACGTAGAGCAGGTCCCCGGCGTGCGCCGTGGTCCACTCGCCGTCGGCCAGCACCGCCAGCGACCCCTCCAGCACGTGGAACGCCTCGCTGAAGGTCCGGTGCAGGTGCGGCCCCGGCCCGCTGCCGCCGGGCGCCATCGCCACCTCGAACAACCCGAAGTCCCCGCGCGTCTGCGCGCCGGTGGCGACGAACCGGGTGCGCCCGGCCGAGGCCTGGTCGCCCCGGCGGGAGAACGTGGCGGGATCGGGCAGATGGGTCACGAGCCCGTCCTACCCCGTCCGCAGCACCGCGACCAGGAAGTCCGACCCCGGCGTGAACGGCCGCAGGTCCCAGGTGGACAGCAGCAGGTCGGGCACGAGCCCGGCGGCCCGGGCATCGGCCAGGAAGTCGTCGAACTCGTACCCCCGGCCGGCGCCGAAGCCGATCGCCGCCCGCCCCTCGTCGGCCAGGTGTGCGGCGAAGCGCTCGAGGACCGGGCGCCGGGTGCTGGGGGCCAGGAAGGCCATCACGTTGCCGGCACACACGATGCCGTCGAAGCGGTCGGGCAGGTCGAGCTCGGCCAGGTCGCCGACCAGCCACCGCGGGCCCGGGTGGTCGGCCTCCGCCGCGGCGATCAGCACCGGGTCGACGTCCACGCCCACCACGTCGTGCCCCGTACCGGCCAGGAACGCGCCGACCCGGCCCGGGCCGCAGCCGGCGTCGAGCACCCGGGCGCCGCGCGGCAGGAACGCGTCGACCAGCCGCGCCTCACCGGCCAGGTCGGCGCCCTGGGCGGCCAGCGCCCGGAACCGCTCGGCGTACCTCGCCGAGTGCTCCGGATCGGCCTGCGTGATCTGCACCCACTGGCTCTGCTCGGTCAGGCCCTGGTCCATGCCCTCGCCCATGCCCTCGTCGCTCCTCGTGCTCGGTCCCCGCGGGGAGATGATGGGTCCCCCGGGGGACCAGCCCCGCGGCGGGCCGGCGTGTTCCCGGGCGGGAGGAGAGGTGAGGACGGCGTGCGGCGCGAGCCGAGCATCATGCACCTGGACCTCGATGCCTTCTTCGCTGCCGTCGAGCAACGCGACAAGCCCTCGCTGCGCGGGCGGCCGGTGGTCGTCGGCGGCACCGGCGGCCGCGGGGTGGTCGCCACCGCCTCCTACGAGGCGCGCGCCTTCGGTGCCCGCAGCGCGATGTCCACCGCCGAGGCCCGCCGGCTCTGCCCACCCGGCACCGCGTTCCTCGGCGGCCGCTTCGCCGCCTACCGGCGGACGTCGGAGGTGGTGATGGGGCTGCTGCGCGAGCTGTCCCCGCTGGTCGAGCCGGTCTCCATCGATGAGGCCTACGTCGACCTGGCCGCCGGTGGGCACGACCTGTCCGTCGCCGGGGTCACCGCGCTCGCCCGCGACCTGAAGGAGCGCCTCGCCGCGGCCACCGGCGGGGTCACCGGCTCGGTCGGGGTGGCCACCTCCAAGTCGCTGGCGAAGATCGGGTCCGAGCTGGACAAGCCCGACGGGCTCACCGTCGTCCCGCCCGGCGCGGAGCTCGACGTGCTGCACCCGCTGCCGGTGCGGAGCCTGGGCGGCGTGGGACCGGCCACCGCCGAGCGGCTGGCCAGCATCAAGGTCACCACGGTCGGCGAGCTGCACCGGCTGTCGCTGGTCGACCTGACCAGCCTGGTCGGTCAGGCGCACGGCGCCGGGCTCTACCGGCTCGCCCGCGCCGACGACGACCGCGCGGTGGTCGCCGACCGGGAGGCGAAGTCGGTCAGCGCGGAGGAGACCTTCGCCCGTGACCTCACCGACCCCGCGCGGCTGGCCGCGGAGATCGAGGCGCTCGCGCTGCGGGTGGGTACCCGGCTGCAGCGCTCGGGCACCTCGGGGCGCACCGTCACCCTCAAGGTGCGCCGGTACGACTACTCGACGCTCACCCGGTCCCAGACGCTGGCGCACGCCCTCGACGAGCCGCGGCAGATCGCCGACGTGGCCCACCGGCTGCTCGCCGGGGTCGACCGCAGCGGTGGGGTGCGGCTGCTCGGCGTCGGCGTCTCGGGGCTGTCGCCCTACGCCCAGGGCGACCTGTTCGCCGTGCGCGAGCCGGAGCCGGCGGCCCCGGTGGTCGAGGAGGTCCCGGTGCCCGATCCCGTGGAGGCCGAGCCCGGGGAGCCCGATCCGGTGGCGCACCGGGCCGCGGTGGTGGCCTGGTACCCCGGTCAGGACGTCGTCCACGCCGAGCTCGGAGCGGGCTGGGTGTGGGGCAGCGGGCTGAACCGGGTCACGGTGCGCTTCGAGGGGCCGCGGACGGCGCCCGGGCCGGTCCGCACCCTGGCCGCCGACGACCCCGACCTGTCCCCCGGTGGCCCGCCGGACTGGGCCGGTTGAGCCGGTCCACCCCCCGGATGCTCCCCCGGACTGGTCAGTCCGGGTGCGCAGCCGTCGACGGACGACCGAGAGCCGCCCCAGACTGCCCGCATGACCCGGGACGGCGCGGCGGAGGCCGAGATCGACGACCTCATCAACCGTGGCTGCGACCTGGCGGAGGCCGGGGACCACGCAGCCGCGGCGGTCGCGTTCGGCCGGGCCGCCGCACGTGGCTCGGCGCTGGCCTGGTTCAACCTGGGCAACAGCCTGGCCGAGCTGCGCCGCTGGGACGAGGCCGTGCACGCCTACCAGCGGGCCGCGGCCGCCGGTGAGGACGACGCCTGGCTGAACCTGGCGATCGCGTTGTTGCACGTGGAACGGTGGGCCGACGCCGAGGAGGCCGCACGGGAGGCGCTGGCCGCCGGTGACCGCGCCGCCTGGGCGTCGCTCGGCGCCGCCCAGCTGGAGCAGGGGCAGCGGGAGGAGGCGCGCGCGGCCTTCCGCCGCGGGGCGGAGCTCGGTGACCTCGACGCCGCGGTGCAGCTGGCCTGGTCGCTGCGCGAGGACGGCGACCTGTCCGACGCGCAGGCCTGGCTGCAGCGGGCCGTCGACGGCGGGGACCTGCATGCCCGGGCCGTGCTGGCCTGCTGGCGGTGGGACGAGACGCGGGACCCCGCGCTGGAGAGCGAGCTGCGGGCCGGCGCCGACCTGCACCCCTCCACCCGGGTCGACCTGGCCGACCTGTTGCGCACCGCCGGCCGGCTGGACGAGGCGCGCAGCGTGCTCGAGGCGGGTGCGCTGCGCAGCGAGGAGGAGAGCTGGCGGCCGCTGGGCAGCCTGCTCGCCGAGGAGTTCGACCACCCGGTCGCGGCCGCGGCGGCCTACCGGGCCGGCATCGACGCCGGCGACCTGCACTGCCACCACGACCTCGGCGTGCTGCTGCTGGACCAGGGTGACGTCGACGGCGCGATCGAGCAGCTGCTGCGCGGTGCGGAGGGTGGCGACCAGCTGGCCGCCCGGGTGCTGCGTCAGGTGCTGGACGCCGAGAGCTGACCCCTCACCACCAGCCGGCCCTCACCACCAGCCGGCGAAGTGGTGCACCGGGCCGTGCCCGGAGCCGACCCCGAGCGTCCCGCCGGCGGTCAGCGCGGCCTGCAGGTAGTCGCGCGCCCGGTCGACCAGGGGCGCCCACTCCACCGGCCGCCCCGCCTGCCGCTCTCGGGCGGCGAGCGCAGCCAGCGCCGAGGAGAGCGTGCAGCCGGTGCCGTGCGTCGCCGTCGTCGCCACCCGTGGCCGGCGGGTCTCCAGCACGCCGTCGGCGGTGACCAGCACGTCGACGCTGTCGTCGCCGCCCAGGTGCCCGCCCTTGAGCAGCACCGCCGCCGGCCCCAGGGCCAGCAGGGCGCGGGCCTGGTCGGGCAGCTGGTCGACCCGGGTGGCCGGGGCGACGTCCAGCAGTGCGGCCGCCTCCGGGACGTTCGGGGTGATCAGGTCGCTGACCGGCAGCAGGTCGTTGCGCACGGCGTCGACCGCCTCGGCGGAGATGAGCCGGTCGCCGCTGGTCGCCACCATCACCGGGTCGCAGACCACCGGGCCACCCGGCCGGTCGGCCAGCGTGGCGGCCACCTCCCGGACGACCTCCGCGGTGCCCAGCATGCCGAGCTTGGTGGCGTGCACCGCCACGTCGGCGAACAGCGTGCGCAGCTGCTCACCCACGAACTCCGCCGGGACGCCGTGCACGCCGGTGACGCCGCGGGTGTTCTGCGCGGTGAGCGCGGTGAGCACCGCGGTGCCGTAGGCGCCCAGTGCGCTGAAGGTCTTCAGGTCGGCCTGGATGCCGGCGCCGCCGCTGGGGTCGGAGCCGGCGACGGTGAGGGCGACGGCGGCGGTCACGGGTGCACCAGCTCTCCGGTCAGGGCCGCCCGCAGCTCGCGGGCGGCGGCGGTCGGGTCGGGCGCGGCGCAGATGCCGGAGACGACGCAGACGCCGTCGACGCCGGTGGACCGCACCTCGGCGGCGTTCGTGGCGGAGATGCCGCCGATGGCCACCGCGCGCAGCCCGGCCGCCTGGGCCCGGGCGGCCAGCGACCGGGTGCCGGTCAGCCCCAGCCCGGGGCCGGCGTCGGGCTTGGTCGGGGTGGCCCACACCGGGCTGAGGCCGACGACGTCGACCGTCCCCGGCGGCAGGGCCAGCACGCCGTCGAGGTCGGCGTCGTCCCCCACCGAGACCCCGACCAGGGCGTCGGGCCCGAGCAAGGCGCGCACCTCGTCGGCCGGCAGGTCGTCCTGGCCGACGTGCACCCCGTCGGCGCCGGCGAGCAGCGCGACGTCGACGGCGTCGTTCACCACCAGCCGGACCTGCGGGGTGGGGGCCAGCACCGCCTGGACCGCGCGGGTGAGGGCCAGCAGCTCACGCCGGCTCGCGGTCTTGTCCCGCACCTGCACGGCGGTGACGCCGCCGGTCACGGCGGCGGCGACCACCTCGGGCACCGACCGCGGCGCGCACAGCAGGGTGTCGGTGACCAGGTAGAGCGTGGGGTCGAAGGGGCGCATGCCGCGCTCAGCCGGCGCGGACGTCGGCGCGGGTGAGCGCCTCGCCGTCGAGGGCGTCGAGGGCGTCGAGCCACTGCGGGGCGAAGGTGCCCGGCCCGTCGGCGAGGTCGGCGGCGACCTCGGCGGCCAGCGCCACGTGCGCGTGCGCGGCGACGGTGCCCAGCACCGGGTCGCCGGTGGCGGCGACGTAGGCGGCGGTCAGCGCGCCCAGCGCGCACCCGGCGCCGGTGGTGCGGGTGAGCAGCACCGAGCCGCCGCCGATGCGCAGCGTGCGCTCGCCGTCGGTGACGACGTCGACCGGCCCGCTGACCGCGACCACGCCACCGGTGCGCCGGGCCAGCGACGCGGCGGCCTCCAGGGCGTCGTCCGGGTCGGCGGTGCTGTCCACCCCGCGCCCGCCGGCCCCGGCGCCGGCCAGGGCGAGCACCTCGGAGGCGTTGCCGCGGATCACCGTGGGTCGCAGCTCCACCAGGTCGGCGGCGAGCGCGGTGCGGAAGCCGAGCCCGCCGACGGCGACCGGGTCGAGCACCCACGGGGTGCCCGCCTCGCCGGCGGCGCGGGCGGCCAGGCGCATCGCGTCGGCGGTCCGCTGGGAGACGGTGCCGACGTTCACCAGCACGCCGGAGGCGACCGCGGCGAACTCGCTGGCCTCGGCCGGGTCGTCGACCATCGCCGGGGCCGCGCCCACGGCGAGCAGCGCGTTCGCGGTGATCGTCTGCACCACGGTGTTGGTGAGGCAGTGCACCAGGGGTGCGGTGTCGCGCAGCGCCTCGCGGGCGGTGCGCAGATCGGTGGCGTCCATCGCCGTGACATCCCTTCGCCAGTGCCAACTGGAGCAGGTTCGACGGGTGTGCTCTCAGTCCCGGGCGGGACACCCCGTGTCAGGCCATCGACGCTAACACCGGTCCGGGGGCCGTTCACCCGGACGGGTTGTCCCGTCGGGGTGTGTTGATCACCGAGCGTCGACCTGTGAGTCTGGGCCACCGGTGACCTGGGAGGCGGCGTGGACGCGATCGCGGTGGCCTTCCTCGCCGTCGGCGTGGTGGGCCTGTTCGTGCTGGTGCTCGCCCTCGTGGTGGGCGAGATCGGCGAGTTCGGGCTCGGCGACGCCGACGGCGCCTTCTCGCTCCCGGCCATCGCGGCGTTCGTCAGCGGTGTCGGCTTCGGCGGGGCCGCGGTGACCGCCCTGCTGCCGCCGCTGCCCGGCGGGCTGGTCATGCTGTTCGCCGTCCTCGGTGGCCTGGTGGTCGCGCTGCCGCTGGCGGCCGCGGCGGTCAAGCTGTCGGCCTCGCTGCGCGACATGCCGACCGAGCCGACGCTCACCAGCGACCGGTTGCTGGGCGCCCAGGGCGTCGTGGTCTCCGGGGTGCCGGCCGGTGGCCTCGGTGAGGTGCGGCTCAGCGTCGCCGGCCAGCAGCTGAAGTACCACGCCCGCAGCGCGGTCCCGCTGCCCGCGGGCACCCCGGTCTACGTCGTCGACACGCCGTCCGACACCTCAGTCGAGGTGGTCTCGACCGCACTCGACTTCCCGCTCGACCCCCCTTCCAGCCCCGGAGGAACCGCGTCGCCCGAGGTGGTCTCCGCGGCGTCCGCCCCGCTGGCCGGGGTGGACAAGATGACGGTCATCTCCGCCGACGGCGCCGGCTCGCTGGGCCGGTCGGTGGCCGCCAACGTGGCCCAGGGCCTGCAACTGTCCGGTGACCTCACCGGGCTGGACGTCGGTGCCCTGCTGAAGCGGCTGGGCAGCGGGGCCGCCGACAGCGTGGGCGAGGCCGTGCCGGCCACCCGGGTGCCGCTCGACGGCAACGGAGCCGCACCGGCGCGCGACTGAGGCGCAGGCGTTCCCGCGGGAACGCCGACGGCCCACCGGGATCACCTGCGGCGGGCGGCGTCCTGAGGGCTTGCGACGATGCACCGGTGAACGCTGCACCCGCTCTGCGACAGGCGCCCTTCGCCGAGCTGACCCCGACCGAGCTCTACGGCATCCTGCGGCTGCGGGTCGACGTCTTCGTCGTGGAGCAGGCCTGCCCCTATCCGGAGCTCGACGGCCGCGACACCGAGCCGACCACCGAGCACCTCTGGTTCGCCGATGACGACGGCACGGTGCTGGCCACCATCCGGGTGCTGCACAACGGCGAGGACCGCGCCATCGGCCGGGTGGCCACTGCGATGGACGCGCGGGGCCGGGGACTGTCGGCGGCGCTCATCCGCCGCGGCATCGAGCTGTGCGCGGGCCGCACCGTCGACATCGGCGCCCAGGCGTACCTGGAGGGCTGGTACGAGCGCTTCGGCTTCCGCCGGTCGGGCCCGGACTACGACGAGGACGGCATCCGGCACCTGCCGATGCGGCTGGCGGCCCCGCCGCGCTGATCCGCGGCGACCCTCGGTCACCGGGCTGACCGGAGCCGGGTCACCCGCCGCCACACCTGGTCACCCAGCGGAGTGATCCGGTGACCCTGCGTCTTCTGTCCCGGCGGCGCGCGCCCTAGCGTCAGGGCTCCTGAGGTGGCCTCCGTGGACCGACCTCACCGGAGTCCCGGAGAGAGCCAGGCATGACCAGGGTGCCCCCCCGCCGTCCCGGCCGTCGCGCGACGCGACGGGGCATCGTCGTGTCCGCGGCCGGCGCGCTCGTCCTCGCCACCGCGCTGCTGTGGCAGACCGCCTACGCCGGCTTCAGCGACCAGACCACCGCGCTGGACGCCAGCGTCGGCACCGGCACCGTGGCGCTGACCAGCAACGTCGAGGGGATCGCGGTCAGCGTGACCCTCCCCGACCTGCGCCCCGGGGACACCGCGAGCCAGTGCATCGTCGTGACGTCGACCGGTTCGGTGCCGGCGGAGGTCAGGCTCTACGGCCGGAACGTCACCGGCAGCACCAGCCTGATGAACCAGATCGACCTCAGCTGGTCGGCGGGCACGGGCGGCGGCGGCAACGGCAGCTGCGCCGGGTTCAGCCGCGTCGGAGAGACCTGGTCGACCACGATGTCGTCCTTCCCCCGTGGCTACGGCAGCGGTGCGCTGGCGTGGACGACCGCCGGGAGCGTCACCGGTGAGCGCCGGACGTACCAGCTGACCTACACCTTTCGGGGCGACGCCCCCGCGAGCGTCAAGGGCGCCCGGGCCGGCATCACCTTCGTCTGGGAAGCGCAGAGCACATGACGACAGCCACCGACGACGTCCGCCGCCCTGGTCCCGTCGCCTGGCGGCAGGGCTGGACGGCGTTCGCCCTCAGCTGCCTGGGTCGGGTCGCCCTCGGAGCGCTGGCGCTGCTGCTGACCGCCTCGGTGCTGCCGACACTGTTCGGCTGGCAGTCCAGCGTGGTGATGTCCGGGTCGATGGAGCCGGCCCTCTCCCCCGGGGACGTCGCCGTGGTGCGCCCGGTCGACACCGCCGAGCTGCGCACCGGCCAGGTGCTGCTGGTCGACGACCCGGACTCCGCCGGTCAGCTGCGACTCCACCGGCTGGTCGGCGTGCAGGCCGGCGGACTGCAGCTGCGGGGTGACGCCAACCCGGCCGTCGACGGCTCGTTGGTCGACCCGTCCGCCGTGCACGGCGTGGTCACCGTCGGCCTGCCGCTCGTCGGCCGGCCCGCGGTGTGGCTGGCCGAGGGTCGGGCGCTGCCCCTGGTCGGCACCGGGGTGGCCCTGCTCGCCCTGCTGGCGCTCGCCACCGCGCACCGGCGCCCGGACGACGACGCACCGACCCCGGACGGGTCCCTGCCGTCGACGAGGCCGGGGTCCCGTCGTCCCACGCTCGCCCGCCGCCTGCGCCGCGGCACGGTGCTCACCACCGCCGTCCTGGTGACGGTCACGCTGCCCGGGTCCGGGGCGGTGTTCTCCGACACGACCGCCAGCCCCGCCCTCACCTTCCCGGTGGCGCAGTGGTGGGGCTGCTCGGACGTCGGGGGCACCTCCGGGGCACGGGCCACGCACTACTACCCGCTCCAGGACCGCTCGGGCACGACCGTCGTCAACACCGGCAGCGCCGGGAGCGCGGCGAACGGCACCTACCGGTCCGCCGGGATGACGAAACTCGTGGCCGGGCCGCCCTGCGGGAACGGGGAGGAGCAGGCCGTGCGGTTCGACGGCGCCTCCGGCGCGATCTGGACGACGCAGCCGGTCACCAACCCGCAGACGTTCTCGCTGCAGCTCTGGTTCAGCACCACGACCGGCCGCGGCGGCAAGCTGATCGGCTTCGGCAACGGGACGAACGGCGACCTGTCCAGCAGCTACGACCGGCACGTCTACCTGACCGACACCGGTCAGCTGGTGTTCGGCGTCTACAACGGGACGATCTACACGGTGACCAGCCCGCGGGCCTACAACGACGGCGCCTGGCACCTGGTGACCGCGACCTTCTCCGCGGCCAGCGGCATGCGGCTGTACGTCGACGGCGCGCAGGTCGCCACCGGGACGGCCCCCGCGGCGGAGGCCATCACCGGCTACTGGCGGATCGGCCACGACAACATGAACACCTGGCCCTCGGCGCCGACGAGCAGGTACTTCTCCGGGGCGCTGGCCCACGTGAGCATCTACAACTCGGTGCTGGGCGCCAACCAGGTCCGGGACGCCTGGCAGATCACCCGTTGACCGGGATCAATCAGCACCGGTCAGCGAGGCGGCGGGCAGCCAGTCGGCGTCCAGCAGCTCCGCGATCTGCTGCAGTCCGGCGGTGTCCCCGCCCGCCGTCGACCCGGTGACCGCGAGCCGCTCGACCATCACCCGGGCGACGTCCTCCTCGACGGTGTCCGCGGCGAACGCGACCCGCCACGGCGACACCTGGTGGTCGCGGTGCGTGCGGCCGGTGACCTGCCGTGCCGCGATGCCGGAGAACCGGGGCTGGTGGAACAGCCCCACCCGCGGGGTGGTCGAGGCGACGAGCCCGCCGGGCAGCTGCTCGCCGGCGTGCAGGCTGATCGAGGCGGTCACGGTGAACACGCACACCGGGGCCTCACCGGTCTGGAAGCGCAGCCGTTCTGCCTCGACGTCGAACCGGTCGCGGCCGTAGATGCCGGCGACGGCGATCCCGCCGTCCAGCAGCGCCTCGCGGATCGGGTCGGCCGCGGTCTCCACGAACTCCACCGAGACGGCGACCTGCCGGTCGGCCTCCACCTGCGCCCGCACCCACTCGACGGTGGCCGCGGCCCGGATGAGCCCGGCCTTCTGCCGGAAGCGCAGCAGCGCGGCCCGGCCACGGGCGGTCTCCCGCTTCCGGCGGGCCAGCTGCATCTCGGCGCGGAACTCCGACCACCCCGCCTCGTACTGCGCCCGCTCGGCCGGGGTCAGCTCCACGGGTGTACCGGTGACGTTCACCGGCCCCCACGGCGCGGGCCGGTGCAGGGTGGCCGGCGGGTCGGTGTCGGCGAGCCAGCTGCGCAGCCGGGTCAGGTCGGCGCGGCGCTCGTCGGCGTCCTCGGTCCACGCCCACCCGTAGCGGCCACGTTCCACGTGGAACCCGTGCGCGGCGAGCCGGGTGGGCAGGTCGGCCCACTCGCGCAGCGGCTCGCCGTGCAGCGTGGCGAAGTGCGGCGCCAGGTAGGGCAGCTCGAGCGGGGTGTGCGCCGGGGTCGCCGTCGCGAGCAGCACGTACGGGGCGTCCTTGACCCGGCCGCTGCCGGAGACGGACCTCCAGTGCTTCCACCGCTGGGTGGTGGTGTGCCGCACCATGTGCGCCTCGTCGGCGACGACGACGTCGAAGCCGTGCCCGGTCGCCTTCGTCGCGGCGGCGACCTTGCCCAGCCGGTCCCAGGTGGTGACGCACCAGCGCAGACCCTGCCCATCTGGTGCAGCGCCCCCGAACCCGCCGATGGAGCGCGCCCAGTGCGGCACGGTGATCGCCGCCGGGCGGTCGGCGACGACGAGCACCCGGCGCACCGGCCGCTGCTGGTCGGCCCGCTGGGCGGCGATCTGCCCCACGGCGAGGACGGCGGTGCCGGTCTTGCCGACGCCGGGGTCGTCGCCGAGCAGGAACATCCGGCCGCCGGCGGCCGCGTGCGCCGCGATCGCGGCCGCGCCGGTGACCTGCTGCTCCCGCGGCGTCATCGGCCGGGCCGGGGGCAGCGGGCGGGGGACGGCGTTGAGCTCGTCCTCCAGGTAGCGCTCCAGGCTGTGCGGCGGCGGGTCGTAGGGCTGCAGCGCCGCCGGGAGCGTGGCGCCGACGTACACGTGCGCGGAGAGCCCGGCGTGCCAGCTCGCCCCGGGGGCGGGGGCCCGGAAGGGGACGGCGAGCACCCACACCCGCTCCCCCGGACCGGCCACCGGCACCTCCGGGGCCGCCTTGCGGGCGGGCGTCGCCTTCCGGGCGGGCGCGGCCTTCCGGGCGGGCGCGGCCTTCCGGGCGGGCACGGCCTTCTTCGCGGTGGTGGCCGTGGACGAGCGGGTGGCACGCCGGCGGCGTCCGGGCACGGAGATCTCCTCGCAGAGCGGTGCAGTGAGCGGGTCGACGGTAGGCGCGGGTACCGACGGTCGCCGGCAGCGACATCGGGTCTGGTGGGATGAGGGGCATGACCGACCCGAACCGGCTGGCGGCCCGCACGCTCGGCGACACCGGGCCGCGGGTGGTCTTCGTGCACGGCCTCTTCGGCCAGGGGCGCAACTGGACGACGATCGCCAGGGCGCTGGCCGAGGACGGCCACCGGGTCACCCTGCTCGACCTGCCCAACCACGGGCACTCACCGTGGACCGACCGGGTCGACTACGGCGACATGGCCGAGTTCGTCGCCGCCGAGCTCGCCCTGCTCGGCGACCCGGTCACCCTGGTCGGGCACTCCATGGGCGGCAAGGTCGCGATGCAGCTGGCGCTGCGCCGGCCGGAGCTGCTGCGCGCGCTCGTCGTCGTCGACATCGCCCCGGTCGACTACCCGGAGACCGGTGGGCGCACCGAGGACCCCGACGAGGAGGCCTCGCCGTTCGCCGCGTTCATCGCCGCGATGCAGGAGGTCGACGTCGAGGCGCTGGAGACCCGGGAGGACGCCGACCGGGCGCTGCGCGAGGCCGTGCCGAGCACGATGGTCCGGTCGTTCCTGCTGCAGAGCCTGGTGCGCGACGGGGCGGACGGCTGGGCGTGGCGGCTGAACCTGGAGACGCTGGCCCGTGACCTGGGCGAGCTGCGCCGGTTCCCCGAGCCCCCGGCCGGGGCGAGCTACGACGGCCCGGTGCTGTGGATCGCCGGCGCGAACTCCCACTACGTGCTCGACGACGACCGCCCGCGGATGGACGAGCTCTTCCCGAGCACCCGGCTGGTGCGGGTGAAGAACGCCGGGCACTGGGTGCACTCCGAGCAGCCCGAGGTCTTCCTGGAGACCGTCCGGCGGTTCCTGCAGCAGGTCGAGCGATGACGTGGCCCCGCCCGGTGCCGCTGATCGGCGACGACACCGCGGCGTCCGAGCGGGCCGCCGACCCCACCGGCTGGGCGCTGCCGGAACCCGACCGGGCCGGCCTCTACCGCGCCATCGGTGCCCGGCGCGACGTCCGCCGCTACCGGCCCGACCCGGTGCCGGGCGAGGTGCTCACCCGGGTGCTCGGCGCGGCCCACGCCGCGCCGAGCGTGGGGCACAGCCAGCCGTGGCGGTTCGTGGTCGTCCGCGACCCGGCCATCCGCGACCGGGCCGCCGTGCTCACCGACCGGGAGCGGCTCCGGCAGGCCGCCCAGCTGGAGCGCGAGGCCGGCGCCCGGCTGCTGGACCTGCAGCTGGAGGGCGTGCGGGAGGCGCCGCTGGGCGTCGTCGTCTGCTGCGACCGGCGGACGCCGGCGGCCGGGGTGCTCGGCCGCGCGACCTTCCCCGACGCCGACCTGTGGAGCTGCGCCGCCGCGATCCAGAACCTGTGGCTGGCCGCCCGCGCCGAGGGGCTCGGCCTGGGCTGGGTGACGCTGTTCCGCCCCGAGGAGCTCGGCGAGCTGCTCGGCCTGCCCGACGGTGTGGTCACCCTCGGCTGGCTGTGCCTGGGCTGGCCCGACGAGCGGCCGCCCGCGCCGGGCCTGGAGCGGGCCGGCTGGTCGCGCCGGCAGCCGCTGGACGACGTCGTCCTCGCCGACCGCTGGCCGGCCGCCGATCCCGCGCCGCCGCCGAACCGGCTGCGCAGCCCGGAGCCGGCCGCGGTCGTCGGCGCCCGGGACCGGGCCGACCGGCTGCTCACCCCGCCCGGGTCGCTGGGCGTGCTCGACCGGGCGGTCGACCGCGCCGTCGCGCTGGGCCGCACCGAGCTGGACGGCGGCACGCTGCTGCTCGCCGCCGCCGACCACCCGGTCACCGGGCACGGGGTCTCCGCGTTCCCCGTGGCGACCACCCGGGACATCACCGCCGCCGCCGTCGCCGGGCAGGCGTTGGGCGCGACCGCCGCGCGCTCGGCCGGGCTGGACGTCGTGGTCGTGGACGCCGGGGTGCAGGGCACGGCGGTGCCCGGGGCGCTCGCCGTCCGGCCGGCCGGGGCGCGGGGTGACCTGGTGACCGGTCCGGCGCTGACCGCCGAGGACGCCGCCGCGCTGCTGGCGGCCGGCCGCCGGCTGGGCGCCGAGCACGGGACGGCGACCGGGCTGGTCGCCCTCGGCGAGGTCGGGGTCGGCAACACCACGGTCGCCGCGGCGCTGGCCGCCGGCCTGCTCGGGCTCGGCCCGGCGGAGGTCGTCGGGCTGGGCGCGGGTGCGGACTCGGCGATGGTCGAGCGCAAGCGCACGGTGGTGGCCGCGGCGCTGGCCCGGGCCGGTGCCCGGCTGGACCCGTCGACCGCGCTGGCCGAGCTCGGTGGCCCGGAGCTCGCGGTGCTGGCGGGGGTCGTGCTGGGGGCGGCGGAGGTCGGGGCGGTCGTCGTCGTCGACGGGTTCGCCACCTCGGTGGCCGCGCTGGTCGCCGTCGGGCTGGAGCCGGCCGCGCAGTCGTCGCTGGTGGCCGGGCAGCGCAGCCGGGAACGCGGGCACGAGCTGGTGCTCCAGGCGCTGGGCGTCGAGCCGCTGCTGGACCTGCGGCTGCGCGCCGGGGAGGGCGTCGGCGCGGTGCTCGCCGCCGGGCTGCTGCGCCAGGGGCTGGTACTGCGGCGGGAGACCGCCCGCGTCGACCGCTGACCCCTGGACCCGCGCCGCCGGACGGTCCACGCTGGCGGCATGGGGCAGGAGTGGGTCGGGCACCGGCCGCACCCGGCGCTGCGCGGGCTGGTCGCCGAGGCCACCGGGTACCGGCAGGAGGGGCTGGCGCCCGGGCTGCACCGCGGGCTGCCCTCCCCCACGGTGACGTTCGTCGTGACCCTCGACGACCCGCTGGAGATGGCCGCCCACCCCGACCCGCGTCAGGCGCCGGGCCGCTACGCCGGGCTCGTCGGTGGGCTGCACACCGCGCCCGCGCTGATCCGCCACCCCGGCCGGCAGTCCGGCGTCCAGCTCGCCCTCACCCCGTTGGGTGCGCGCCGGCTGCTCGGGGTGCCCGCCGGCGCCCTGGCGTCCCTGGACTGCCCGGTCGACGACGTGCTCGGCCCGGACGGCGTCGAGCTGGTCGAGCGGTTCCGAGCCGCGCCCGACTGGACCGCCCGGTTCGCCGCCCTGGAGGAGGTGCTGCTCCGCCGGGTGCGCCCGGAGAGCGCGCCGCCCCCGGAGGTCGCCGAGGCGTGGCGGCTGACCCTGGCCTCCGGTGGGCAGCTGCGGGTCGCCGACGTCGCCGGGCGGGTCGGCTGGTCCGAGCGCCACCTGCTCACCCGGTTCCGCACCGAGACCGGGTTGACCCCGAAGGAGGCCGCCCGGGTGGTCCGGTTCTCCCGTGCCCGCCGGGTGTTGCAGGCCCGGGCCGGGGCGGGCCGCCCGTTGGACCTCGCCGGCCTGGCCGCGGCCGGCGGCTTCGCCGACCAGGCGCACCTGACCCGGGAGTGGCGGGCGCTCACCGGGCTGCCGCCGTCGCGCTGGCTGGCCGAGGAGTTCGGATACGTCCAAGACGGCCGCCCGCCCGAGTCGACAATCTGAGCGCATGACCGAGACCGCAGCCACCACCACCCCAGCCACCACCGCTCCCCCGCCCACCGTCTGGCCCGCGTTCCGGGCCCGCGATGCCCGCGCCGTCATCCGCTTCCTGGTCGACGCCCTCGGCTTCGAGGAGACCGCCGTCTACGGCGAGGGCGACACCGTGGCGCACGCCCAGCTGGACTGGCCGCCCGGCGGCGGGGTGATGCTCGGTTCCGTGCGGGACGTCCCCGACGACCCGTGGCCCGCTCGGCCCGGCACGGCCGCCGCCTACCTGGTGACCGACGACGTGGCCGCGGTGCACGCCCGGGCGCGCGCCGCCGGGGCCGACGTCGTCCAGCAGCTGCACGACACCGACTACGGCGGTCAGGAGTTCGCCGTCCGCGACCCGGAGGGAAACCTGTGGAGCGTCGGCAGCTACCGCGGCGAACCGCGGCGCGGCTGATCAGCCGAAGAGCCCCCGGACGTCGTCGGCGGTGAGCGCTCCGGAGGCGAGCGCCCCGTCGTCGACGACCCGGGAGAACAGCGCCGACTTCCGCGCCTTGAGCTCCATGACCTTCTCCTCGATGGTGCCGACCGACACCAGCCGGTAGACGATCACCGTCTTGTCCTGGCCGATCCGGTGGGCCCGGTCGACGGCCTGCGCCTCGCTGGCCGGGTTCCACCAGGGGTCGAGCACGAACACGTAGTCGGCCTCGGTGAGGGTCAGCCCGAAGCCGCCGGCCTTGAGGCTGATCAGGAACACCGGCGCGGTGCCGGTGCGGAAGCCCTGGACGACGGCGTCGCGGTCGCGGGTGCGCCCGTCGAGGTACTCCCAGTCGATGCCCTCGGTGGTCAGCCGGTCGCGGATGCTGCGCAGGAAGCGGGTGAACTGGCTGAACACCAGCACCCGGTGCCCCTCGGCGACCACCGCGCGCAGGTGCTCGAGGAACGCGTCGGCCTTGCTGGAGGGGACGTCGGCGTAGGCCGGGTCGATCAGCGCCGGGTCCAGGCTCAGCTGCCGCAGCAGGGTGAGCGACCGGAAGATGGTCATCCGGTTCTTCGACATGTCCTCGACCAGGCCGAGGACCTTGCTCCGTTCCCGCTGCAGGTGGGTCTGGTAGAGCTTCTCGTGCCGCGGGTTGAGCACCACCTCGAGCACCTGCTCCTGCTTGGGCGGCAGGTCGGCGGCGACCATCTCCTTGGTCCGGCGGCGCACCAGTGGGCGGATCCGGCGGCGCAGCTGGGCCAGCTTCTCGGCGTCGCCGTCCCGCTCGATCGGGATGCGGTACTGCTCGGTGAACCGCGCCGGGTCGGGGAAGAGCCCGGGGGCGACGATCGACATCAGCGCCCACAGGTCCATCACGCTGTTCTCCAGCGGCGTGCCGGTCAGCGCCAGCTTCACCGGGGCCTGCAGCCGCCGCGCGCACTGGTAGGTGCGGGCCTGGTGGTTCTTCACGAACTGCGCCTCGTCGAGCACCAGCCCGCGCCACGGCAGCTCGGTCCACGCCTCCTCGTCGATCCGGAACAGCGCGTACGAGGTGACGACGACGTGCGCGCCGGCCACCCGGTCGCGCAGCGCAGCGCCTGACTTCCGCTCGGTCTCCGCCACCACGGCGACCCGGAGGCCCGGAGCGAATCGCGCCGCCTCCCGGGCCCAGGTCGGCACCACGCTGGTCGGCGCCACCACCAGCACCGGCGCGTCGTCCAGGTCGCCGGCCTCGTGCGCGCGGACCAGCAGGGCCAGGGCCTGCAACGTCTTGCCCAGCCCCATGTCGTCGGCGAGCACCCCGCCCAGCCGGTGGTCCCAGAGGAACGACAGCCAGCCGTATCCCTCCCGCTGGTAGGGCCGCAGCTCGGCGGCCAGCCCGGCGGGCACCGGCGGGGGTTCGGCCTGCTCCGCGTCGAGGAGCCCCCGCACCTCGCGGGTCCACCGCTCGCTCTGCTCCCCGACCACCCCGAGTCCGAGCAGCTGCTCCCACAGCGACGCCTGGTAACGGCTGACCCGGGTGCCCTCGCCCGGCACGTCCTGCAGGGCGCGGGCCTCCTCGATCAGCAGCCGCAGCTGCTCGAACTCCGGCCGTTGCAGGGAGAAGTACGTGCCGCTGATCAGCAGCAGCCGGGTGCGGCCGGCAGCGAGCGCCTTGTAGAGGGTCTCGAACGGCACGCTCTGGCCGTCGACGGTGACGCTGACGCCCAGGTCGAACCAGTCGGACTCCCCGGTGTCGCGGGCGGTGAAGCTGAACTGCGGCGCGGCGGTGGTGTGCCGGTAGTCCGTCGGGGTGCCGACCACCGTGACGTCGAGGGCCGGGTCGGCGCGGAGCGCGGGGAGCACCTCGGTGGTGAACTCCAGCGCCTCCATCCCGGCGAGTTCGGTGCGCTCGGCGAGGGGGCCCGCCGGCGTCCAGAGCTCCTGCAGGGCGGCGGCCGGGCCGGGCAGCCCCTCGACCAGCAGCTGCTCGGCGGCCGGGTCGCGGCCGTCGCCCGGTGCGGTGGGGGTGCCCGGGGCGAAGGACCGCTCGCCGTAGCGCACCGCCCAGCTGACGCACACGGTGGCGTCGCCGGGGTAGCGGACCTCGACGGCCAGCCGCGCCCGCGGCACGTCGGGGAGCTCCACCGAGCCGTCGGCGGAGATCACCGGCACCGTCTGCCGCAGCCCGGGGTACCAGTCGCGCCGGAACCGGTCGACGTCGGCGGCCGGGATGCGGATCGCCCCGCCGCGGGCCACCAGGCCGGCGAGCGCCGGCGGCACCGGCCGGTCGAGGCGGGCCAGCACGAGGCCGGGCGCGCCCCCGCCCGGACCCGCGTCACCTGCCCGGTCGCGGTCGGGGCCGTCGACGGTGACCCCGTGCGGGGGGACGCCGAGGAAGGACAGCGCGGCCGGGTCGACCGGCCGGCCGTCGACCCGCACGACGGCGGACAGCTCGGTGTGCTCGCCGTCGCCGCGGAGATCGGCCGCGACCTCGGCCGGGTCGGCGGCGAGCACCACCGGCCGGGGCGACCGGTCGGCGGTGACCAGCGCGACGCCGCCGGCGACCGCCTCGCGCAGCAGCGGCCACAACCCCGGGCCGAACTCGTGCAGGTACACGTCGCTCGGCGCGTAGGACCAGTACTGGTTGCGGGCGGCCTGGTGGGTGGCGTGCAGGGCGCGCAGCGCGGCGAGGTGTGCCGGGTCCCAGCCCGCGCTGCCGCCGTCGTACTGCAGCTGGCGCCAGGCGACCCCGGTGCGCACCCACTGCCCGCGCTTGCCGGGTACGACCGGCCGCAGCCGGACCAGCCGCTGCGGAGTGCCGGGTGCCCCGGCGGACGAACGCCCCCGCCCGGGGCCGGGGTCGACCAGCTCGAACTGCAGCCCCAGCGGCACGGCCGTGCGGGTGTCCGGCCCGGCGGCCGCGGCGACCAGCTCCTCGAGCTCCTGCTCCCAGGTGCGGGCGCGCCCCGGCCGCCGGCTCTCCGGGGCCTCCGGCAGCAGCGGGCGCAGGGAGAGCAGCACCGCCACGGCGTGCTTGCAGTCGTCGCCCACCGGACAGGTGCACGCCCCGGCCCAGCCCACCCGGCCGCCGTCGGTACGCACCACGGTGGTCCGGTAGGGCGTCGGCGCGCCGCCCTGGACCAGCCCGGTGAGCCGGCGGGCGTCGTCGGAGAGCCGGACGTCGAGGACGGCCCGGGCGAGGTAGGGCCGGGCCCGGTCGAGGACGTCTGCACCGACGGCGTCGGTCAACGCCGCATCGGTGACCATCTCCCGCCAGTCCCCGAGCACCCGATCAGGCTACGGCGAGCCACCGACGGAGCGTCCCGGGTCGCGGTCACCGGGGCCCGGACGCGAAGATCGGCCCATGAGCTCCGACCGCGCCGGCCAGCCGGCCCAGCCCTCCGACCTGGTCGACGTCCCGCACCTGGTGACCGCCTACTACACGGTCGAGCCGGATCCGGCCGACGTCGCCCAGCAGGTCACGTTCGGGACGTCGGGGCACCGCGGGTCGTCGCTGGACGGCGCGTTCAACGAGCCGCACATCCTCGCCACCACCCAGGCGATCTGCGAGTACCGGGCGCAGCAGGGGTACGACGGGCCGCTGTTCATCGGCCGGGACACCCACGGGCTCAGCGAGCCGGCCTGGGCCACCGCCCTGGAGGTGCTCGCCGCCAACGACGTCACCGTGCTGGTCGACTCCCGCGACGGCTACACCCCCACCCCGGCGGTCAGCCACGCGATCCTCACCGCGAACCGCGGGAAGAGCTCGGGTCTCGCGGACGGCATCGTCGTCACCCCGTCGCACAACCCGCCCCGGGACGGCGGGTTCAAGTACAACCCGCCCTCCGGCGGCCCGGCCGACACCGACGCGACCGGCTGGATCGCGAAGCGGGCCAACGAGCTGCTGGCGAACGGCCTGGACGGCGTGCAGCGCATCCCGTTCGCCCGGGCCCGCGCCGCGGCGCAGTCCTACGACTTCCTCGGCAGCTACGTCGACGACCTGCCCAACGTGCTCGACCTGGCCGCCGTGAAGAGCGCCGGCGTGCGCATCGGGGCCGACCCGCTGGGCGGCGCGAGCGTCCACTACTGGGGCGAGATCGCCGAGCGGCACGGCCTGGACCTCACCGTCGTCAACCCGCTGGTCGACGCCACCTGGCGGTTCATGACGCTCGACTGGGACGGCAAGATCCGGATGGACTGCTCCTCGCCGTCCGCGATGGCCTCGCTGATCGGCGCGAAGGACGAGTACCAGATCGCCACCGGCAACGACGCCGACGCCGACCGGCACGGCATCGTCACCCCCGACGGCGGGCTGATGAACCCCAACCACTTCCTCGCCGTCGCGATCTCCTACCTGTTCAGCCACCGGCCCGAGTGGGGCGCGCAGACCGCCGTCGGCAAGACGCTGGTGTCGTCCTCCCTCATCGACCGGGTCGTCGCCGACCTCGGCCGCCGGCTGGTCGAGGTGCCGGTCGGGTTCAAGTGGTTCGTGCCCGGGCTGCTCGACGGGTCGGTCGGGTTCGGCGGGGAGGAGTCGGCCGGGGCGTCGTTCCTGCGCCGGGACGGCGGGGTGTGGACGACGGACAAGGACGGCATCCTGCTGGCCCTGCTGGCGTCGGAGATCCAGGCGGTCACCGGCAGCTCGCCCTCGCAGCTGCATGCGTCACTGACGGAACGCTTCGGTGCGTCGGCCTACGCCCGGGTCGACGCGGCGGCCAGCCGGGAGGAGAAGGCCAAGCTCGGCAAGCTCTCCCCCGAGGCGGTCACCGCCACCGAGCTGGCCGGTGAGCCGATCACCGCGAAGCTCACGAAGGCGCCGGGCAACGACGCGGCGATCGGCGGGCTGAAGGTCACCACCGAGAACGCCTGGTTCGCCGCCCGCCCGTCCGGCACCGAGGACGTCTACAAGGTGTACGCGGAGTCCTTCAAGGGCGCCGACCACCTGGCCCAGGTGCAGGAGGAGGCCAAGGCGGTCGTCTCCGCCGCCCTCGCCGGCTGACCCGCCCCCGGGGGGGGGGGGGGGGGGGGGGGGGGGGGGGGGGGGGGGGGGGGGGGGGGGGGGGGGGGGGGGGGGGGGGGGGGGGGGGGGGGGGGGGGGGGGGGGGGGGGGGGGGGGGGGGGGGGGGGG